>JAUIKB010000167.1 GCA_030430975.1 Polyangia bacterium | reverse complement strand
AGTGCACCGTCACGTACGCAACGTCAGAGCGGCCGGTCGGGGTGTGTGACGCGCCGACCGCCGAAACCTGTTCCGGCTGCCCGCCGAGCACGTAGTCCAATATGGAAAAATCGTGCGGAGCCAGATCCCACACGACATCGACGTCTGGTTGGAACAAGCCGAGGTTGATGCGGATCGAATCGTAGTACAGCAAGCGACCGAGATCGCCTGTCTGGACGATGCGCCTCAGCCGTTCGACGGCCGGTGTATAGAGAAACGTGTGGTCGACCATCAGTCGGAGACCTCGAGACGCCGCCAACTCGATCAGTTCGACGGCCTGCTGCGAGCTCCTCGTCAGCGGCTTCTCGACGAATACGTGCTTGCCGGCCTCCAGCGCGCGCTTTGCGAGATCGAAGTGGGCGTGAACCGGAGTGGCGATCGCGACCGCGTCGATGTCACCACTGAGCAACTCGCCATAGTTCGAAACGACTTGGAGATCGGGATGTTGGGAGCGCGCCAGCTCGAGCCGCTGCTCGTCCACTTCACAGATGCCTCCTGCCTGGGTGGACGCAGCGCTGCGAAAGTTGCGCAGCAGCTTGGGCCCCCAGTATCCAAAGCCGACCACACCGACGCGAACCGTTTCACTCACCGCCATCGAGTTCCTTCGCAACAGCACTCACCGCTTCGACGACCCGCTCCACCTGCGCGTCGCTCAACGTCGGGAACATGGGCAGGCTCACGACCTCTTTCGCAGCCTGTTCGGCGTTCGGAAGCCGCCCCTCGGGCTGCTTCAGGTGCCGGTACGCTGGCATGAGATGCACCGGCGTCGGATAGTGGATACCGGTGTCGATGCCGCGTTCGGACAGCCGGCTCCGAAACTCCTCGCGCGCCGACACCCTGACCACGAATTGATGATAGACGTGGGCGCGAGGCTCGCGGCGCGCCGTTTCACCTAGGGCGACACATCGCAGGCCGGGCAGTTCCGCGAATGCGTTCCGGTAACGGGCCGCGACCTCGCGTCGGCGCGCGTTCCAACTCTCCAGCAGCTTCAGTTTGACGCTCAGCGCGGCGCCCTGGAAACCCGCCATGCGAAAGTTGAGGCCGAAGGTATCGTGCTCGTAACGGACGGTGCCGCCGTGATTGCGGTACTTGCGCGCGGCCTCTGCCAGCTCGGACGAATCGGTTACGAGCGCACCGGCCTCGCCCAACGCGCCAAGGTTCTTGCCCGGATAGAAACTGAAGCAGCCCGCGGAACCGAATGTCCCCGCGCTGCGCGCGCCGTCTGTCGCGCCGTGCGCTTGGGCCGCGTCTTCTACCAGCACGAGCATGTGCTCACGCGCCAACGCGCGCAGTCCGTTGAGTTCCGCTAGCTGGCCATAGAGGTGAACAGGCACGATCGCCTTGGTCTGCGGGCGGACGTGGGCGACCGCTGTGGCGTGTGTCATCAGCAGCGTGTGAGGGTCGACATCGCACAGCACCGGCGTTGCGCCCACCGCTTGGATCGCACCGACGGTGGCGACAAACGTGTTCGTGGGTGCGATAACTTGGTCTCCAGGACCGACACCCGCGGCATGCAACGCAGCCATCAGCGCTGCGGTGCCGGACTGAACGCCGACCGCGTAGCGCGCCCCGACGAACTCGGCGAACTCCGCTTCGAACCGCTGGACGTGCGGTCCGCCGCAAAACGCGCCGTCGTCGATCACCGCATTGACGGCCGCCTTGAGCGACCCCGCAAGCGATGCGTGGAGCCCCTGCATGTCAAAGAGAGGAACGCGTTGACCTGCTACGACTGGACTCCCCAACTCAGCGCAAGCGTATCAACCCGGTGCTGAGCCGGTCAATCGCCGCGTAAGCGTCCGCGCCTACAGAGTGCGGGAGCGCAGCGCAGCGACCGATGTCAACTTCGACACGGCCCTCAACTTCGCTAGCTTCCGGCCTCGAGACAGCGCCACCGTAGCGGCATGAGACGGGGTCTTCCCCTGCTTCAGCTGCTCGTGCAAGGCGCGACGCTCGGCGCCGTCGAGCTCCATCAGAACGGACCCGTCGGCATCGAGCAGCTGGACGACGTCGCCACTCTGCCGAACACGCAGCACTAGCTGACGGTCCTGGTCGAGCAGGCGGAGCTCGGAGTCCGAGCGGTCGGTGTACATCACCCGCTGTAGCTCACCGTCCTCGTAGTGCTCGAGTCGCGTCACCAGCGGATCGTTGGTGCGTCGCGCAACGACGCTGCGCCCATCGCCCAGTTCGCTCTTATTGACGGGATTGCTCCCGGTATAGAACTCGATCGTATTGAAGATGATCGCGTCCAAGAAGATCGTGATGCCGTACACCGGTATGATGATCAGTACCAAGAAGACCAGCCACTTGACCCACTTGCTGCTGCTGACGCCGTCGTTGAAGTTATACAGGACGCCGGTCAGATTGAAGCCGCCCCAGCATCCGGTGCTGGCAAGCGCGGCCGCGCCGGCGACCGTCGAAGACGTGAGTAGCGTGCGCCGACTCAGGTGTCTGGACACGCGTAGACTTGGCTGCTGTGGGTTCTTGATCACGGCGCCGTGCTTAGCATAGGGCGGCTGTCTCAGCCAATTCGATGGCCGGCTACTGACCGGGTCCGGGTGGCGGCGCCGACAGCGAAGTGAGCCCCAGCTCGATCGGTTTCCACGCGAAGTTCATCACGTAGAAGCAATTCTTGCAGACGAGTGTGGCCAACGGTGTCGTGACGTTCCCGATGCGGCCTTCGGCGAGGTTAAAATTCGCCGCGCCGGTCAACCCTGCGAACTCCCACGTGCTGAGTCGGCACGCCGGGCAGAGCGGCAACTGTCCGTTGAACCGGCGCAGCAGGTGGTCTCGAACCTTCGCGAAGACGTCATCGGCCATATGGTCGGCTAGCATTCCGCTCGACTCCCAGCAATAGTGCAGGTTCCTAGCCGAGGTTTGGCTTGCGGGTCGCAACCCGCAGCGGGAAGATGCCGGCGTCTGCTAGAGCCAAGATCACGATGCTTTCCAAGAAACTGGTACGCGCCAAAGAAATCGAGCGTAGCTACAAAGACGGTGAATGGATCGTTCGCGAGGGCGAGCAAAGCAAAGAGATGTTCGTGATCCAGGCGGGTCGGGTCGAGATCACCAAACGCCAAGGCGACCGACAGATCCCAATCGCCCAGCTTGGAAAGGGCGATTTCTTCGGTGAAATGTCCGTTCTGGAGTCGCTTCCCCGAGATGCCAGCGTCCGCTCACTCGGAGACACCAGCCTGCTCGTTGTCAGCGCTGGGGGACTCTTGGTGCGGATGCGACGCGACCCCACGTTCGCATTCGAGATGCTCCACCGACTGAGCGGCCGCGTCCGCTCGTTGAATGCGCGGCTAATCAAACTAATCGCGCAATCCGGCCTGTCCGAGCATGACCTTGAGGTGATGATCTACAACCCGGAGGAAGCTCCTCCGTCTGTTCGAAATCCGTCGGGGTCCAAATCTAAATGATCATCGACGCTGTCGAAGAGCGCATGGTGATCATTTCCGACTTGCACATCGGGAACCCATTCAGCCTGGCCAACCAGAACCTCAGTGAGTTCCTGCAATTCGTGAAACGCGAACGGGTCAGCCTGTGCATCAACGGCGACGGCTTCGAGATCCTGCAGGCCAGCTTTGTCAATCTCGCCAAGGACTCGATTGGTGTACTAAACGAGTTGCGCGCGCTGATCGACGCCGGCCTCAACGTCTATTACGTTGTAGGAAATCACGACATCGTACTGGAGCATTTCTTGGAGAGCTGGGCCGCGATTCAGATCTCGCCTTTTCTCAACGTGCGCTCCGGGGATCAGCGCGTGCGCGTGGAGCACGGACACCTCTACGATCCGTTCTTCGTTAAGCGGCCAGAACTCTACGAGATCGCAACCCGTGCCGCGGGGCCCCTCCTGCATATTTACCCTGACGTGTACTACGTCTGGTCGTGGTACCAGCGCCAGAAGGACAAGTGGCGTCAAGGGGATGCATCCGACGAGGCCTCGGCGTCCGTCTACTATGAGGCAGCGGAAATGCTGCTCGCCCGCGGATTCGATGCTGTGGTGTTCGGGCACACCCACAAGCCCGAACGAGTCGAACTCAAAGACGGCACCTACTTCAACTCGGGTAACTGGATGCGCAGCACCAGCTACGTTGAAATCAACGCAGGTAGCGTCCAACTGAAGGACTGGGCTGCGTGAACGACAGCGACCGAAAGATGAGCGATCGAGAGCGGATCCTACGCCGTCGCCAGGCGCTGCTGACCGCTTCGTTCGCCGCGTCGCTCTCGCTGACGGCCTGCGATCCGTACGGCAACAGCTGCCGAGCCATGCGGAAAATCCTGCCCACCAAGGGCGCAAAAGCGCTCGGCTGCCCGCCCGCCGTGTGCCTGTCGATCGCGCGCGTACCGGCTACGGGCGCGCCTACCGCGTCCGTCGCGCCGAGCGGCTCAGCCGCTTTTGACGCAGGTACGGACGGCGCGGCGACCGCTACGCCTTCGCCATCCGGATCCGCCGGGCCGCCGGACGGCGACTAGACCGCTATTCGACCGCGACCTTTTGTTTGAACACGACAGCGCCACCTGGCTCAGAGGGTGCTGACTCGCGCTCGGCGCTGATTTGCAGCGTGAACGCTTTATGTGTGGTCAGCGACTTGAAGGTGCCCGAGCGGTCGTCTGCGTCGTACTCGAGATTGCCGATGTGCTTCGATTCCTTGCCGGCCGGCTTCACCCAGACCGCATAGAATTTGGCTCCCTTGACCCGATCGGGCGGCAACAAATTCTTGGCTTTGATACGAACCTCGTAGTTGCCGGATTCGCCGGGTTCAACTTCGACTTCGGCGTCCGCCCCGGGCGCCGTGTCGGTGCCCTGAACGGCGTACTTCACGGTGGAGCTGCAGGCTAGCGTTAGGGGAGCCGCCGCCAGCGCGGAGGCGAGAATAAGTCGGTGGGTAAAGCTCATAAAAGGTCTCCTCTTTAAAGAGTCAGCATCGTTGCCGATCCGAGCAAGTGTGAATCCTGGACGCGGTCTGGGGCCGACACCCTTCAAACGCTACCCCGCAGCAAGATTCGCTACTAGGCCAGGGCACGAGAAAGTCTGGCTGTAGGCAACGGACTACGGCGCTTTGGCGGAATCGCTCGCGAGCAGCCGCTCGAAGACGATCATCGCACTGAGCGCGTGCTGCACATAGTCGATCCGCACCTCGGAAGCGCGACGGTTAAAGCTCGGAATCGCCAACCGATGGTCACGCGGCAGTCTAGAGATGGCGCGCGGCACCGCACCCACGTGGTCCCCAGAGGCTACTTGGGCTCGCAGAAGGAACTCGATGCCCCCTCGCGCTACGCGGTCGATACGGCGCGCGAGCTTTTTCTCGGATTGGAGTCCACCGCGTATCGCGAGCAGACCCTCCAGTCGCGTAGCGGCCGGCGTGGTCCGACCGTCACTGCCGAAGCTCCCGACGTGCTCCGGCATTAGTCGCTCAGCCGGTTCGTCGCCGAGCAGGCTGCGCGCGACCTGCCGTGCGTGGACCTTGAGTCGTGGTGACGCACTTTGGGGCTCTTTCTTCCATAGCAGCGCCGTTGCGATCATCGCCCAGTGGTCGGGCGCCACTTCGCGCCGTCCCCGTCGCCGTTTTGCAAGGTATTCAAGGGCCTGTTTTGCCGCCTTTCGCGACGGCGCGTGGCCGACCAGATCGTCGTACATCAGCAAGCCGAGGGCGGCTTCACCCGGATAGTACAACGACACCCAGTCAGCGCGTCGACCACCTTTACTCGGAATATACTTGGAGAAAAACGAGCCGTTGGGCCGTTGCATGTACATGATAAACCGCGCCAGGCCGAGCATTTTTGGCGCCGCCGTCGTCCCCTTGGCGACGCCCTCCACCGCTGTCAGCGCCACGAGCCCAAGCCCGGCCCCACCGAGCTTCGCCTGCAGCGGCGCTTTAGCGTTGGTCAGTTCGGACCGAGACCACGCCGCGATCAGGTCTGGATGTCCGGGCACTTTCCCGAGCGATTCTCGGTCGAGGAACTCGGCCGCCCGCGTCAGCGCCGCGGCGACGGCGGGATCCGGCTTCCGTCGATAGCTCATCGAAAGGGCGTACATGGCGCCCGCATGTCGGAGCACGTTGTACTTCCTGTGCGGCTTCCGTTTGGAGTCTAGGTCGATCCGGTACTTGAACTTCCCCTGCGAATTGCAAGCCTCAACCAGATAGCGCGTCCCGTGATCGATCGCGTCTGCGACCCTCTCCTTCAGATCGGGACGCCGCGCGTCCTTCGTACTGCTGGCGACCTGAGACGGCGCCGAAGCGCTTGGAGACGACGCGGGCGCCGCGTCGCGATCGCAGCCGCCGACTGCCAAGGCAACGCACATGAGCCCTTGCCGAAGCCGGGCGCCACGTCTTCGCTCACGCCGCGTCACTAGCCTGATCAAAGCGTCAGCGTTTGCCGAGCAGCTCTTGGAGCGTTTCGAGGAGCGAATCGGTTCCCGGCTGCCGGGGCACGACGGCCTCTCGTAGGTCGATATCCTCGACGCCCAAGATGAGGATCTCGGGAAACGAGCTGTTCGGATCCCCCTCAGGCACCATCGGCGGCGCACGCACGCTCGCCATCGCGGGCACGCCGCTTGCCTCGGCAAAGATAACGAGCGCGGCGACATTGTCGGGACCGCCTTCGTGGTTGGCATCATCGATCAACGTGCGGACCAAATCGTCTGGGTCCGCGTCGCGACCCATCACTTCGCGTAGTCGCTTGTCGTCAACCGGTCCGGTCAGACCATCGCTGCACAGCAAGTACCGGTCGCCTGGCGCAACGGGGTATGATCGCACCGACACGCGAACGGTCGGCGCCATACCCAGAGCACGCGTCACGACGTGCTTCGGCAAACGCTCGAGCGCGGAGTCATCCAGGTGCGGGTACTCTTCGACGATATCCGTGAGCAGTGTGTGATCGACGGTCAGCTGCTCGAGATGTTCGCCGCGCAGGCGATAGCACCGGCTATCGCCCACATGGCCGACGTGAAGCAGCCGGGGTCGCCGATTGTACTGGGCCGCGACGATCGTCGTGCCCATCCCGCGATACTGCTGTGACTCCTTCGAGACTTCGACGATATCGGCATTGGCCTTCTGAATCGCCCGGACCATGCGCCGTTCTCCGTTGGCGATGCCGAAGCGATCGTAGTCGGGACGCGTGCCGTACTCTTTTTCGGTAGCGCCGAAGAAGTTTCCCAGAGACCGCACGGCCAGGGCTGCTGCGACTTCGCCTGCATTGTGACCGCCGGCACCGTCCGCGACGGCGTACAGGCCCATCTCCGGCTTCATCAGGCAGCGGTCCTCGTTGTGGTCGCGTACGCGACCGACGTCGGTGTCACCGAACGCAGACAGCTCCATTGCGACGCGGTCCATCGCGCGGAGTATACACTTCCGGCACCGTCCGGCGTCCGATATGGACGGACGTCGCGGCTACGTCAGAACCCGATCGTGTCCATCGTCCATTGCTGGCCGTAAGTATCGACCAAAAACTGACGCCATTCCGCCGCGTCGGGCGACGTCTTTATCTTCTCGTAGTAGGCGTCCACCGTTGCCGATTGGAACTCGGTCAGGCCCATCGTCTTCTTGTGGAGGTCCATCGACCGTTCGGTGTTCCACTTCAAGAACTCGCGAAACTGGGTGTTCGAGTTCCAGTAGGCGGAGTCCTTGTCACGAACAGCCATCGCGACCGCCACCGCATAGACGACAAACTCGATCGTGCCGCCTTGGTCCCGCCAGCCCTCGGTCCATAGTCCTTCGTTGACCCGGTTGAGCCCAACCTCGGTACCGTTGACGTACGCGTTCCACTCGTCCCAGATGTACAGCGGCGTGTCGTCCCAGGATTGGGCCCCGGTCACATACGTCCCGTACCGAAACTCTTGCAGGCTCGCCGGTACGTATGGGGCGGCATCCGACTTGCGAATGTTTGGCTCGATGACCAGCGCCGCCTTGTCGTGCAAGACGTAGAACGCGTTGGCGCGCGAACCCGTGTTGTTTTCATAGTTGCGCAGGTGCGCGTGAATCCCGTGGCTCGTCTCGTGGCCAAACGTAACCAGGTCGGGATCGTCGTACGTCGTACCGTACTGAGACGGCAGATGATTCGCGATGTCGGTCAGCGCGGTACCCCACGTCGCACCGGACCGGCTTTGCTGCGTAGTCCAGTCGATCCACGTGACATTCCCAGGCGGGAACGGCATTCCCCCGGTGCCTGCGGTTCCGCCCGTGCCACCCGTGGCGGTACCTCCCGTGCCGCCCGTCGTCCCACCGGTGCCGCCCGTCATCCCACCGGTGCCGCCCGTGGGTCCCGTCCCACCGGTCGGACCCGTGCCGCCTGTCGGTCCGGTGCCGCCGGTGGGACCCGTTCCGCCAGTCGGCCCGGTGCCGCCAGTCGGCCCGGTGCCGCCAGTCGGCCCAGTGCCGCCGAAACCACCGGTCGGCGAGCCAGCGGTACCGCCCATGTTTCCACTGCAGGCCGCGCTGCACACGTCGATACTTAGGCCCTGGCACATGCACTGCTGCAGGCACGTCGGGAGGTTCAGGCACTGGTCGCCCGTACCGCCGCCAGCCCCGCCGGAACCACCACCTTCCGAGGTACAGGCTAGAGGAGTAAGCAGCGCAAGAGCGGAACCGATCAACCAATGGACTCGAGTCATCAGACCGCACAGAGTGGTCGCCCGGCCCGCCGGCCGCCAGCTCTCGCAGCTCGAATTTCCGGCGTTTCCATTGACGCCACAGATTTCGGACGGAGGGTGAGCGGCGCGGCTATGCGCGTCTCGGCACGTGTTCGGATTCGGCTCGTGCACCCTCGAGAACGCCGCCATCCACCGTCAGCGCCTGGACGCGGCCGTCGTCCGCTAGGAGTCGCACAAACGGCGCTGTCCAGCCTTCGTTGCTCCAGACCTCGGTCCACTCCGAACCGGGGCGCGAATCCCGCGTCAGCAGCCGGCCCCTGCCTCCGGCCCAGAGCCGCCCGCCTGGATCGATCGCGGCAACCGAGAGGTCGCCGGGCACCGTCGTTCGCGTCGGCGCGCTGCCGCCG
>JAUIKB010000166.1 GCA_030430975.1 Polyangia bacterium | reverse complement strand
AGCTTCCAATGGCCGGCGAGGCTCGAGGCCTCCGCGGCGACGCCCTCCATCAAGTCGCCATCCGAAGCGATAACAAACACTCGATAATCGATCAGGTCATCGGCCGCCGTGTTGAGGCGCGCGGCTAGGTGCTTCGACGCCAAGGCCATGCCGACCGCCGTGCTGATACCTTGGCCGAGCGGGCCAGTCGTCATCTCCACGCCGGGCGTGTGCCCGTACTCCGGGTGTCCAGGGGTTTTTGAACCCCACTGCCGGAAATTGACCAGTTCGTCCTTGGGCAGGTCATATCCCGCCAGATGCAGGATCGAATACAGGAGCATTGAAGCATGCCCACATGAAAGCACGAATCGATCTCTATTCGGCCAAGCCGGATCTTCCGGATGGTAACGCAGGTGTTCCGCGAACAGTTCTACCGTGATCGTGGCCAACGCCATCGGCGTTCCAGGATGCCCGGAGTTGGCTTTCTCGACGGCGTCGACGGATAGAAACTGAACGGTGTGGACAGCTTGATCGGTAGCGTTCATGTCACGGCAGCCATAGCGGCGATGAGCCGCGCTGGCTACCGCCGACGCTTCCGCAGCTGCTGGATCGTACGTTGGTGCTCCTCGTAGGTTCGGCTGAAGTGATGGCGTCCTCCGCCGACCGCAACGAAGTACAAGTAGCTCGTTGCGGCGGGCTTGAGCGTTGCGCGGATCGACGCCATGCCTGGGTTGGCGATAGGTCCGGGAGGAAGCCCGTCTCGGCGGTACGTCCCGTACGGGTTGTCCTTGTCGCGGTTCATCGCAGGAGTGACGCGACCGTTAAACCCGTGACAGCTCGCTAGCAGTGGCTTCACCAAGCAGCCGTAAGCGGAGGTGGGATCGGACTGCAGTCGCCGCGGGCTAAAGCTCGGATCGGTCAGGCGGTTCAAGAACACGCTGGCGATCTTCGGCCTTTCTTCCGCCTTGGCAGCCTCCTTTTCGATCAGCGACGCCAGCGTCAGCACCTCCTTTACTCCCCAACCGCGTTCCCGCCGATAGCGTTCCAGTGCGTTGCCAGATTCGGCCGACGCCTGATCGAGACGCTTGCGCATGAGCTTGAGCATCCGGCGCAAAACCGCATCCGGCAGGCTGTTCTGCGGCAGGTCGTAAGTCGCCGGAAACAGATACCCCTCAACGGATGGCGCCGTGATGCGCCAGCGCTTCAGAGTCGCCGGCGCTCGCGCCGCGCGCAGAAGCTGGTCCGCTGAACATACACCGCTGCGTTCGAGCCGCGTGGCGAGCTGAAAGACATTGAAACCTTCGGGAACGGTGACCTTGGTTGTTCGACGTCCGGGCAGCCGTGCCGCTAGCTGAACGAGATCTCTGGCCGAGAGCCCGTCATTGAGTAAGTGCGGGCCGCCTTGGATATCAACGCTCGGCCGAATGACCCGCAGGTAGAGCGAAAACAGCAGCGGGCTGTCGATCAGGCCAGCGCGTTCGAGCGTCGCTGTCACCTCTGCCGGCGTCGGGTTTCGCGACAGCACGATGTGCTTGGGTGCGCCCCGGCCGGACCCGGGCAGCAGCGCCCAGCCCAGCAACAACGCGACCGGCACGACGACGACCGCTGCGATGGCGAGCGTCGCCTTCACGATCTTCCGCGAAGACGATGACTTCTTGCGGCGACGCTTGCCAGCGCGGGCCGCCGGCTTAGGTCGAGGTTTCGCCATCTGCACTCGACCGCCGGGCATCCAACCAGGACTGCAGCAGCACCGCTGCGGACGCGCTATCCACCCGACTGCGCGACTGCCGCGCGTCCAGGCCCCCGTCTCGGAGCCGCGCCGTCGCCTCCACGGTGGTCAACCACTCGTCGACCAGCTCGACCGTGCACCCCGAACGCTCGCGAAGCTGGTCTGCAAACGCCCGGGCTCGCTTGGTTCCCGCCGTTTCACGGCCCTTTAGCGAGCGCGGCAAACCCACCAAGAAGTGCGTTATCCCTTCAGATTTCGCTAACTTACTGAGTTCTACCAGCACGCGCCGAGGTTGCCTCCCGTCCAGAAACGCTCGGGGATGGGCCATGTATCCCAGGTCGTCGGCGACCGCGAGCCCAACCCGAACCCGTCCAAGATCGACTGCTGCGGCCCGCATCGGGCAGCCGTTTAGCACGTGGTCGCGGAATTGGCCGACTCTCGATGACCACGCGACTGGTGCTTGACCCTCCCGCCTAAGCCGAGCATAAGCCTCCCGGCCGCTATCTGCGGCCTGCCAACTTCCCAGAAAGCATGCAATTTCGCGCAGTCAAGGGGATGAACGACATCCTCCCGGGAGACAGCTCCCGTTGGCATCGACTGGAGAGCACTTTCCGGGAGATCGCCGCGTTGCATGGTTTCGGTGAAGTCCGAACTCCATTGATGGAGCCGACAGAACTCTTTGTCCGTTCGATCGGCGAGTCCACGGACGTCGTCGGCAAGGAAATGTACACGCTCGAGCGCGGCAAGAAGTCACTCACCGTTCGCCCGGAAGGAACCGCGGGCGCAGCGCGGGCGTACGTCGAGCACACGGTGTACGCCCGCGAACCGGTCACGCGCTGGTTCTACATCGGGCCGATGTTTCGCGCGGAAAAACCGGCTCGCGGCCGCTACCGACAGTTCTTCCAGGCAGGCTGCGAGATCTACGGTGACCCGGGCCCTGCCTGCGACGCGGAGCTGATCGACATGCTGTGCGTGTTCTTCCGCAGGCTGGGCGTGCCGGATGTGCGGGTCGCGATCAACTCGATCGGAGGCGCCGGTACACGTGCCGCTTATCGCGAGCGCCTGGTGAGTTACCTGACGCCCCACGCCGGGAGTCTCAGCGCCGACTCCCAGCGACGTCTAGAGACCAACCCGCTGCGTGTCCTCGATAGCAAAGCACCGGCCGACCAGGAAATCGTCGCAGGCGCCCCGTCGATCCTAGACGTGCTCGCAGATGCTGACCGCGAGCACTTCGACGAATTCCAGGCGCAGCTCACGGCCTTAGGTACGCCGTTTGATGTCGAGCCCGGGCTGGTGCGCGGACTCGACTACTACAATCGAACGCTGTTCGAGGTGCGCTCGAACGCGGGGGATCTCGGAGCCCAGAACACGATCGCCGGGGGCGGACGCTACGACGGCATGGTCAAGAGCCTGGGCGGCCCCGACACCCCCGCGATTGGCTTCGCGATGGGGCTGGAGCGCATCCTGCTCGCCCTGGGCGACGCTGACGAGCCGACCGTGGCGCTCACCGTAGTGGTACCGATCGGGGTGGCGGCGACTCGACGGGCGCTGAGCGTAGCCCAGCAGCTACGCCAGGCCGGGCTGGTCGCCGACTGCGACGGCCGCGACAAATCGATGAAGGCGAAACTCCGCCGCGCGAACTCCTTGGGGGCTCGCGCCTGCATCGTGATCGGCGAGGACGAATTGGGGCGCGGCGTCGTCCAACTCAAGGACTTCCAAGGCGGGTCGCAGGTCGAAGTCGCGACACAGGACGTCGCGCAGGCCGTCAGCAAGCTGCTGGACGGAGCGAGCGCGTGAGTCGGGCTCCCACACGCCTAGCGCTAACGAACTGGCTGGTACGGCTGTGCGCGGCGCTGGTGGTGGCCTTGGTCAGCCTTCCAGCCGCAGCTCAGGATCCGTACGGTCCAGGCGTACAACCCGGCTTTGGCGGTGGCGGACCGCCCTCCCCCGCGCCACCCAAGGGTGGCGCGGGGGGCGCTAAGCCCCCCCCGGGTAGCCCGGAGATGCACGCAGCCAGCGGCGGCGAGAGCCTCCTGCCGCCGTCAACAGAGCCGTCGCTGCCGCGGAAGCCGCTCAAGGTATCCAAAAAGGTCCGCAAGCGAATCGGCACCAGCACGGATCCGGACGACGCTGAAACCGGTCGCGGCCTGAAGCTTCAGCGACGATTTTACGGCGTATTCTATCAGGAGAAGAGCGAGGAGTATTCGTTCAAGTCCACGCTGCCGCTGCCGCTTTGGATCGAGCGTACGAAGCTTTCGCTCAGCGATCCGACAAAGAGGGACCGCGCGTCGCTGTACGCGGGTATCTACTATCAGCGTCGCAGCCCGGACCGATCCGACGATGTCGTGTTTCCGTTCTTTTGGAATCTTCGAGACCAAAAGACGCGCACCACCGTAGTGGGTCCGTTCGTGAACCGCGTCACCCGCGATGGCGAAACGGACAACTGGCTCGCGCCGCTTTACTTCACCGGCACGAGGCCCCGTGGCGGATACACGATCATCCCTCCCCTGCTTACGTACCTAACCCGCGACGCGCACGGTGGCTTCAACCTGATCGGCCCCGCGTTCTGCTCGTGGACGGGGGGCCCCGCGTGCGACACCCGAACGTCGGCAGACATCGACTTCGGAATCGCTCCGCTCTATTTCTACGGACAGAATTCCAAGACCAAGTACGAGGTCATTCCTCCACTGCTCCACTACTACCGGTACGAAGACAAGGACCAGTCTTGGACCAACATTTGGGGGCCGTACTACCGTCGACACACGACCGAGCGTGAAATGCTGCACCTGATGCCGTTTTATTGGAGCATCTGGGGCAAAAACGAGCGCCACACGACCGTGCTTCCCTTTTTCCACTACGGATATAAGGGCAAGTCCACGCTATTCGTCAACCCGTTCTTCCTGAGGAAAACCGGCGACGAGGGAGAGAACCTGTTCGTCACCTGGGGCTACGCTCGCTACCGCGGGCGCACCGAGGTGGACATGATCACGCCCCTGTTTTGGCACTATCGTGACCCGGATATCGGCCTCGACCAGAAGCTCCTGTTTCCGTTTCTGTATTCGCGTACGAGCCCGCGTGAATCGTCGTTCGCATTCTTCCCGTTCTGGGCACACTTCAAACGCTACGGGATCAGCGAGACGACCTGGATCACGCCGTTCTTTCAGCACACGACGCATCTACGCGGCTGGTCAACGAACATTCATCCGATCTTCTATTTCGGGCGTAACGGCCGCCGGACGCATACCGTCGTCGCACCACTGTTCTGGGACTTCGCGAGTCCGAGTTCACGTCAGACCGTTGGCTTCCCGCTGTTCTGGCGCTTCAGCGATCGCGAAGAGGTCTCGCAGTTAGTCGGCAACGTCTACTACCGCGAGCGCAAGCTGCGCAACGGCAAGGACTGGGAGATCCACGTGTTCCCGTTCTTCTCGTACGGCGAAACGCCTGACGGGCACTGGTGGAACATCCTGTACGGTCTGGCCGGCTACACGCGGCAAGGCGAGTCCGTTAAGGCCCGCACGCTTTGGATACCCATCACCGTATCCAAGGGCGCTAGTCGTTAGCTTCCCCCGGCGCGTCTTGGGGCGCCCCAGCGATTTGTAGGTGACCCGCCCGAACCGTTGCCGGGTGCCGATGGCAGCGTTAGGACGACGGCATGGCTCGCTTCAAGGCAGTGGCGCAGAACTGGCGCGTAGGCTGCTCAGACACCCCGAGGTCGAACTCACGCGCGTTGGCTCAATCGACTACGTCGGTGAACTCTTGTCCGCCGCGCACCCCAACCTGGAGGGGCAAACCGACCTCCGTTTTGAGGACAAGCCGGTTGAGGAGCTGGCAGACGGCGCCGACATCGTGCTGCTGGGACTGCCCCACGAGGCCAGCTTCCAGTGCGTCGACGCGCTGAGCGGTCAGGACGTCAAGATCCTCGACATGTCGGGCGCGTACCGTCTCCGGAATCTGGATGCATATGCGCGGTTCTATGGCGGAGTCCACCCGCGCCCTGACCTGGTGGGAACGTTCCAATATGGGCTACCCGAGCTCAACCGAAGCCAAATCACGGGCGCTGCCCGGGTGGCGTCGCCCGGCTGCTTCGCCACCTGTATCCAACTCGCCCTGCTGCCGCTCGCTAAGGCCGGCCTACTCCCGAAGCAGGTCCAGGTCGTGGCGATCACAGGCTCGAGCGGCGCCGGTGTGAAGCCGTTGCCGACGACCCACCACCCGACCCGCGCTCTGAACATTCGCCCGTATCGAGCACTGAACCACCAACACACGCCGGAGGTCGAACACAGCGTTAGCGAGGCGGCCGGCCACCCCGTGGCTGTGCAGTTTGTCCCGGTGGCCGGGCCCCTGCCGCGGGGCATCCTGGCGACGGCTTTTGTGGAGGCACCGGGCCGAAGCGGCGACGAATTGAAGCAGGTGATGCGCGAGCACTTCGCGGCTGACCCGTTCGTCCGGGTGCCCGAGCGCCGTTTGCCTGAAGTCGTAGCAGTCGCCGGGTCCAACTACGCCGAAGTCGGGGTGAGCGTCGATGAGCACTCCAGCACGGCGACCGTGTTCTGCGCGTTGGACAACCTGCTCAAGGGTGGCGCGGGCCAGGCGATTCAGAACATGAATCTGATGCTCGGCCTCGACGAGCGTCTGGGCCTGGAAGACCCGGGCTCGTACCCGTAGAGACTACGCACGGCGGCGTCCGTCCTGAGGGAGGCCGGCTATGCGGTGCCTGGTTGCTTATGTGGCTCGGCGGCCAGAGCCCGCGGCTACTTGGCGTCGGGCGCGTCTGAGCAGCACCTGAAGCCGGTCTCGGTGCCGTTGTAGTAGCGGTCGTGAGCGGTCTGCGCAGCACGACAGAAGTTTCGACTCGGCTGCCAGTAGGCACCCTTCATCGCCGGACGTGCGGGCTTGGAGCCATCGATGGTGACGAACTCTTCGAGGTTTCCCGACATGTCGTGCACGCCGAAGGGCGAGACGCAGCGGGGATAAGTTCCCGGGGGTACCCGTCGATCCTTGAGTTTGCCAGCCGCGTCCACCAGGTCTGTGTGGTCGGCGTTACAGGCGGTGGGATCCCGCTTCCAGCCGTAGGGGTATGGACGCATCTCTTCGCCCTCGCAGGCGAAGTTCCACTCGCTCTCCATGCAGACGCGCTTGCCCTGCTGCTTGCAGGCTGTCTCCGCGTGGCTCCAGCTGCGATAGTTGGACGGGAGCGACTCACCTTTGGCGACGTATTCGTACTTATCGATGCAGTATCGCATCTTCTTACGCTGGGCGGACTTGCACGTCGCCGGCTTCGCGTATTCAGCGCACCGGTAGTTCTCGTAAGGCCCCGGCGGGTCCAGGTACCGAAGGCACCGCTGCTGGACCTTCGGGCAGTACTCGCCCTCGACCAGCACCATGTTCTCCGGGCAGCTCTGCGTCTCGGCTTCTTCGACCTTGAGTTCGACGGGCGCGACCGCGGCGAGCGACTTGTCGGACGTCTTAGCTAAGAACGGTTCGTCGTCTTCTTCGGACGCTTCCGGGAGGCGCGGCTGCTGCGCGTCCGGGGATCGATCACAACCGGCGGCGCTGAAGGCGATCACCAAGGCTGCGACGGGAATGACAACACGCACGGCCACGGATTGTCTCCGACGGCCGGTGGAAGTCAAGACGTTTCAAGGTGAACAGAATCGTCCCGGCGCAGCTGAACCGCACTCCACTTAATGAGCAAATTCAACCAAGTAAGGGCGCTTGTTTAATGTGAATTCTCGTTCACCTCCGACCGATCCACTACTCAAACTTTGCCATCCAAGCCCTTAGAAAGACTCGATTAATTAACAAGGACTGTACGGATGATGACCGTCGCCGTGGGAACCGCTGTTTTCGTCGCTACATAGCGGAGTCTTCTCCACCGCCGGGTGCGTCAGCGCAACAGCGCACACCGACCTGGATGTCCTCGTAATAGTCGTCGTGGGCGGTCGTTGCGGGCCGGCAGCGATTCCTCGCCGCCATCCACCAGCCGCCCTTGAGCGCATTGCGATACGGATGATTGTGCTGCGCGCCATCGCGGAACGTCGTTTCATCCAGGTTGCCGACCATATTGACGACGCCGAACGGACTCACGCACTCCGGGTTCGATTCCGCCGGCTGTCGATGGTCTGCGAGCAGCCGCTTGCGGGGCGTCTGAATGTACAGATCCTCGCGATCGTAGTTGCACACCGGCTCACGCTTCCAACCGTAAGGATACGGGCGCATCTCTTCGCCCTCGCAGGCGAAGTTCCATTCGCTCTCGAGACACAGGCGCTTGCCCTGAGCCTTGCAAACGCGTCGGGCTGTGACGAAAGACTGGTGATTGAGCGGCAGCTGCGCCCCAGACTGAGTGTATTCGTACTTATCGATGCAGAATTTCTTGTGCACTCGCTTGCCGACACACGTGGCTTTGGGCTCGTACTCACCGCAGCGCGCGAACGGCAGCTTTGAGTCATCGAGCCACTTCTTACAGCGATGCTTTACACGGGTGCAGTACTCGCCTTCGACCAGCACCATCCCTTCTGCGCAGGCGTCGCCGTCGTCCTCAGCGTCCGGCTCAGACTCGACTGACTCGCCCTGAAGCGGTGTCACAGCCGTCACAGTGTGACGCGTCACATCCGCCTCCTCGGCGGCGGTCTCGAGATCCGCCGACGCCACGGCATCTGCGACATCGGCGTCTGCTGGCGTCCCAGAACTTGCCCAAAGCAGCGCGAATGTGGTCACGGTCCAACTAACTACGCGCCTTAACCGTGGGTACATCACGGTGCGATCGTTTCCCATTCCATCCTCCCCATCCAAGTTTTTCGCTCGCCTGCTCATCCCTCGAATCGCGAGGGTGCAGCATCCATGCCGCCGCAACGGCTAGGCGAGCAGCGGGCGCAGGTCGGGCTCGGCTTCGAAGACGGCGCGCGGCAGCCCGGCTTCTAGCGCCGCGTCAATCGCCGCCTGCGCGGCGCCAGCGGCCCCAGCCCCGAGGAACGCCTGGGCCGCTCCGATGGCGTCGCATGCCTCCTGAGTACGCTTGAACAGCGCCGTCAGGAGTTCACCCGCCGGCTCGGAAGCGCCTGCCTCTCGCGCCTCGACGGCAACCCGTCGAGCGTCCGCGGTGGCCGTGTCGTCAAGGATCTCGAGCGTCGTGGCGACGGCCCTCGCCGGCTTGTCCGCCTGCAGCAGCAATCGCACGTGCAGCCCCGCGACTTCGGGCCGCTTGTCACCAGCCTGTCGCGCGTCATCGATGATGCGCTCCGCGCGCGCTGTGTCGCCGAGACGCTCGTAGATCGCACCGCTCAAGAACGGATCAACCGGGACGGATCCAACGGGGTGCGCGACCTCAATTTCGCCC
>JAUIKB010001173.1 GCA_030430975.1 Polyangia bacterium | reverse complement strand
GAAGTCGGCCGTCAGCACCCAGCAGGTCGTGGTGTCGCAACACACCGAAAAAGCGTGCCGCTGATGTTTGCGGATCTCCGATGATGAAGTGTCGGCGGCCGTCAGTCGCAGCTGAGGCCATACGCTTTCATCCCCTTTTCGTATCCGGACAGGGCCGACGTGCAGGAAGAGTCCGGCAGTCCCGCGTTTCTCCAGGCGTCACAGGTCGATGCCGACCCGTTCGTTTTCTGAGTGAGCTTCCGGCAGCACGCTTCAGCCTTTGCGCATATCGCCGACTGGCCACCCGCGGCCGGTGCAGGCGCTGCTGGCACCGCCGTCACCGCCGTCGCTACCGGTGTGGGAGACGCTGTGGTGCTGAACACCATGAACCCGCCGAAGAACACAATAACGACAGCGCCGATCACAACGAGCAGCGCGCATCCGATGCCGCCAGCGACTACGTAGAGGACCGTGTTGTTCTTTTGTTGGGGCGGGGCTGGTGGATATCCCTGAGTCATACCTCCGGGCTATCACGGCAGCCCTGGCGATGCACCGCGTCTAGGCGGCGGTCTCTACACGATCACGGTCAGTCCGGCCGCCTCGCAGCTCTCCACGATCTGCGCCAGGCGAGGCTTCGCCATGCCCGAGAACGTCGACAGCTTGCATGCGGCGGCAAACAATTCGCGCACTGTGGGCACCGGCGTTGGAAGCGGGTGCGCCAAACAGTGCGCGGTAGCCAGCAGGTAGCTCGCCTTGGCGAAGCCCATCCGACCGATCAGCGCTCGGTGCCCGTCGGGCGATGCTTCGAGCGCGCGCAGCCATTCGGCGGGGCGTTGCAGCTCTACTGAGTTGGCAAACGTGCTCGATGAGTTGGGCTGGTGTTCGATGGACGATTGCATACGCGCCTCCTGTGGCGGGACGGAAGCCCGGATCTGCGGGAGCGCGGGGGAGGGCGCTCTCGGCGTGACTGGGATGACCTGCGGGTATGGTGCTGCCACGGCTCTCGGAATCCGGCCAAGTTTTTCAAGGAGGTTTTTTGACGTCAAGAACCGTCGTGCAACCGTGGGCCAAATCGCTAAGCGGCGCGTCGAACCGTTCCCATCGTTTCGTCGATGGCATCGCTCAGCGGCGTCGGCTCAAAGGCAAACGCTCGCCGAAACGCGCCGTCGTCCATGACGTACGGAACCCGCCACTGATACGCCATTTCGGCGACCGCTCGGGCGAGCGGCACGACCAGGCCAGCGGCGTTCAGCGTCCAGTCGGGAATGCTGCGAACGCGCGCCGTGCTTCCGTGTGCCTCCGCCATCAGCTCGATCAGCTCGCGGGTCGTGCCGTGTGCCGCCGTCGGTAAGTGCCACACCCGGCCGAGCGCCTTGTCGTGCTCTCCAAGCGCGATCAGCGCGCGGGCGACATCCGGCGTGTAAGAGTAACTGTGTGGCATATCCGGATCCCCGAGCACATAGACGGCCTTGCCTTGCGAGATGCGTTCGTAAGTGTCCGGACGAAAGACCGCGCTGTTGACCGTCCCCGGGCCGAAGAAGTCCGACGCGCGCCCGATGGTGGCGCTGACATCACCGCTTTGGTGAGCGCTGAGCAACTCTTTCGTCAGCTCGGCGCGAAGCCGACCCTTGTCGCTGCAGGGCTGCGCGGGCGTTGATTCGTCGAAGGGTGCCGCGCGCGGTTTTCCGTACGAGTACAGATTATCGAGCTGCACCAGCC
>JAUIKB010000165.1 GCA_030430975.1 Polyangia bacterium | reverse complement strand
CGGATACGGCTACCATCCGACGGTGCTCGCGGAATGCAATGACGACATGTTGGTCATGACAGAAGAGACCTTTGGACCCGTGCTCGCCGTTGCCCGCGTCAAAGACGCCGACGAGGCGGTCCGCCGCGCCAACGATTGTAAGTACGGACTCAACGGGTCGGTATGGACATCGGATATCGCTCGCGGTGAGCGGCTGGCCCGACAGCTCGAGGTGGGCGTGGCGCTCGTCAACAATCACTCGTTCACGGGTATCCTGCCGGAAACGCCGTGGACCGGAACCAAGGAAACCGGCCCGGGGATCGCTCAGAGCCGGCACGCCTACGGGACTTACGTCCGCCGCCGCACGCTGCTCACCGATCGCGGCGCCCAACCCGACCCGTTCTGGTTCCCGGCCAATGACGATCTGGAATCGATGAGCCAAGCCTTGGTCGAGCGCGGCCAGGGATCGTTCGGAGCCCTCTTTCGACTGGCGGGCTTGTTAGGCAAGCGGGTCAAGGCCGTTCGCAGTCTGGTCGGAAGCTGATCGATGCCGAGCGCGCAGCTCCCATATGCCGAGGGCGCGGTGCGGTTCCTCCGCAAATCGACGACGCTCGTCTTGCAGTACGTTGCCGGCGAGCTGGCTAACAGCGACGAACCCGGCGATGCGCTGCGCTGGGAGTACGAACTGCCGGTGCCGAACGCTGGCTTTGGCGGCGCCGAGATGTCGATTTCGCCCAGCCAGAAGTTCGTCGCCTTGCTGATCTACTCAGGGCAATGCGAAGTCGGCTACGAGGTGTTCGAACTGTCGGACGAATCGGAGGCGCCTCGCCACATCGTCTCATTCCCCTACGAGTACGGTACGTCGGATCTCACGCCGCCGGTGTTCGCTCCAGACGAGCACGCGATCGCGATAGCGCTCCAGGAAGAGTCGCTTTGGTGGGTCGATCCAGACGCCGAGGAGGCCGACTGGAACACCCCCGCCGCCGGAGGCGA
Source organism: Polyangia bacterium (assembly GCA_030430975.1). Lineage (GTDB taxonomy): Bacteria > Myxococcota_A > Polyangia > Polyangiales > Polyangiaceae > JAUIKB01. The sequence goes on along the minus strand of JAUIKB010000165.1, from coordinate 8,120 downwards.
CGTCACCTGGGCGCGGCTGTACGTCCATCAGCTGAGCGATGACGACCCGCACATCATCGATCTGGTCGTGCATCTGCCCGAGGGCTGGTTGCCAGATGACGACCTGGTGGACGAGTACATGCCACAGCGGTTGAAGTTCCCATCCGCAAACCAGGTGTCCGTGCACGTACCGTGGCACGGCGACGTCGCTATCGAGTTAGACAAGTCCGTCGCGAGGCTACCGTCACCTGGCGCCGCGCCGGGCGTGGCCGCGCCGCAAAGCTGATGCAACCCTGGCAGCTAATGTTCAAGCACACCGAACTGACCTCGTTCGGCGGCATCGGCGTCGCCCTGGCGGTGGGGCTGATCATCGCGCTCCGGGTGCTGCTGCCGCGCGCGGATCGCAGCAAACTGCGGTTACCGGTTGCGGCGCTGGCGCTGCATCTACTGTTGGTCGCTGGACGCGCGCTGCTTCCGACGGGCGCGCGATCGCACGCCCTGCTCGCCACGGTCGCCTCGGTCGTCCTGCTCGTGTGCATCGGGCGAGCCGGCTTTCTATTCGCCGTCGACTGGCTCCTCGGCAAGCGTCTCGCCCGGCCCCTGTCGAAGATCTTCCGCGACATCATCCAGGTGCTCGTTTACGCGGCGATCGTTCTGATCGCGCTCAGAGGGATGGGCTTCGATCCGGGCTCGCTCCTCACCACGTCCGCGCTGTTGACCGCGGTGATCGGTCTGTCACTTCAAGAGACGCTCGGGAATCTGTTCGCTGGTCTAGCGCTTCAGGCCGAACGACCGTTTGAGGTCGGCGATTGGGTTCAGTTCGACGCCGACCAGAACCTCGTCGGGCGGGTCGTCGAACTCAACTGGCGCGCCGCCAAGATCCTCACCAACGACGCCGTCGAGATCATCGTCCCCAACGGCATCTTGGCGAAGTCACCGATTCGTAACTACACGCAACCGACCGACACCAGTCGCCGGATCGTCAGCGTCCAGGGGCCCTACGAGATGCCGCCTCACCGCGTGAGCCAAGCGATCCTTCAGGCGATCCGCGGCACCGTCGGCATCCTTGACCAACCGCCGCCCGAGGTCCGCCTCCACCAGTTCGCAGACAGCGGCATCGAGTACCGAGTGCTGTTCTTCACTAATCAATTCCAGGACCGCGAGCGCATCGAGGCGGCTGTACGCTCCCGGATTTGGTACGGCTTCCAGCGGGCTGGAATCAGCGTGCCGTTTCCGATCCGAGACATGCGCTTCAGCGAACCCGCCGAGGTCAGCCAAACCGCTGCACCCGACCTCGTCCTCGACATGCTGCGGCAGGTCGACTTCTTACAGGTGCTGCCCGACGACCTGCTTACGATCCTCGCACAACGTATCAAGCTGGTCGTTTACTCGTCCGGCGAGCTGGTGATCGAGCAGGGCGACGCCGGCCGCGACCTGTTCATCGTCAAGAGCGGCGAGATGGAGGTCTCGGTCGACTCAGGGCGCGGTAGCGAAACCGTGGCCCAGCTGGGAAGTGGCAAGGTGTTCGGCGAGATGTCGCTGATGACCGGCGCGCCGCGTGCCGCGACCGTACGAGCCCTCACCGACTGCGAACTGCTCGTCATCGACCACAGCGCGTTTCGCGAAGTCCTGAACAGCAGTCCCGACCTCGCGGAATCCATTAGCGCAATTCTCGCGGGCCGCCGCGCAGAACTGGAGCAACACCTCACGCCCGGCCCCGCCAATGCGGCCGAAACGGACGCGCGTGGCAAGGTGTTGCTCGACCGCATCAAAGACTTCTTTTCGATTTAGACGAGTTCGCGATCGCACAGCGCGTAGTCTAGTGGCATGGATCTCGGACCACTCGAATACGTCACGGCCACGGTCGAACGCCGCGTCGCGACGGTCACGCTCAACCAGCCAGAGCAGCTCAACGCTTACTCGGTGCCGATGGGCCTCGAGCTGTTTCGAACCCTGCACCTGCTCGACCGCGACGATGACGTCCGAGCGATCGTGGTGACCGGCGCCGGACGGCATTTCTGCGCCGGGGCCGCGCTCGCCGCGGACGGCAAGACGTTCGCAAAGGACGGCGCATTCGCAGCCGTGAAGCAGTTCGAACAGAAATGCCAACCCTGGAACATGAACACGCCGGTCATCGCGGCGATCAACGGCGCCGCGGTCGGCATCGGCGCCACGATGCCGCTGCTCTGGGATCTGCGTTTCTGCGCCGACGACTCCAAGTTCGGGTTCGTATTCACCCGCCGCGGCATCCTGCCCGAGGCAAACAGCACGTGGATACTGCCACGGCTGATCGGCATGGCGGCGGCGATGGACCTGCTGCTCACCGGTCGCCTGGTAAAGGCACCGGAGGCGCTGTCGCTAGGACTCGTGAGTCGCGTCGTGCCCAGCTCCGATCTGCTGAGTGAGGCTCAGGCCGCAGCCCGCGACATCGCCGAGAACACAGCGCCCGTCTCCGTCGCTGCGACTAAGCGCCTGGTGTGGCGTCAGACCGCGGAACTCGACCCAGCTCGCGCCAAGGCGTTCGAGGACGAGCTGTTTTATTGGGCCGGACGCCAGCCCGACGCCACCGAAGGTGTGCAGTCGTTCTTGGAAAAGCGCGAGCCCAAATGGTCGATGAAGCCGAGCGAGCAGCTGCCCGAGCAGCTCCAGCTCGTGTTCCCGAACGGCCCGAAGTAGCGGCTTACCAGCCCTTGAGCGACTTGAGCTTGGCGGTCAGCGCATCGCCCATCGACGCGTGGGTCGCGGCGCTGGGATGGTAGTCGCAGCCCCAACCGGTTTGCGTGAACGACATTGCAAACGCCTCAACGTTTGCGTCCCCCGAGCCCGTCCGTCGACCTACCGCGGCCTCGATCGTCATCCGCGCCTTGGTTAGATCGCTGCCACCAAGCAACGTTGGCACCAACGCCAGCAGCGTCGCGCTCGGATATTTGCCACGCAGATGAATCAGGAACTTCTCGTACTCGTCCGTGAACAGCGCCGCCGGGGGATCGTCGCCGGTCGAGTAATCGTTCGTGCCGAGATTGATCACGACCACGTCCGGCTGCCAGCCGAAGTCCCACAACAGGCTCGAGCTGTACGGCAGAATTTGGTCGTACAGCGACGGCAGCGGATCGTCTTTGTTGTCGCCGTAGTTGTAGATGATGCCCTTACCCGACCACGCAATCGTATGAAGCTCGGCGTTCACCGCGCGCGCGGCAATCGCGCCGTACGTCAGGTAGTGGTTTTCGGTGTCCGCGCTGAAGTCGCAAAACTCGTCTGGACCCTCGTTGCCGTAGCCGCAGGTGATCGAGTCACCGATGACTTCGATGCGTCGCGCTGGTGCGGGCGGCGGCGGCAGCAGCGTGCCACCGCCAAGATCGAGCGACACGAAGCTGGTATTGCCGAACGACGCTTCGGTCCGACGGTACAACTGCACCTCGTGCACGCCCGGCGCCAGACCCGAAGCGAGCGAATACGTCTGCTCCCCTGACGTCGTAGCCAGCACGCTCGCCTGTCCGTCGACGATCAGCGTGTGGAACCGTCCGCTATCCTTTAGCGTCACCGACGCCTCGGTACCCTCGAATCGGAACGCCACTCCGCTACCGGACCAGGCGTAACGGGTTTCTCCGGACTGGCTGGTGTCGGTGCGGCCGATGAACCGCAAACCGGGAACGCCTGGCGTCCCGCCCGAACCGCCCGACGCCGATCCGCCCGTTGCCGAACCACCCACGCCGATCGAACCGCCGACGCCGGTCCCACCGAGACCGCCACCGCCCGTGGCCATCCCAGATCCGCCCGAGCCCGTGCCGGCGCCACCCGCCTGGCCGCCGCCTGCGCCCGCGGCTCCACCGGTCGGGGCCGCTGCGCCTCCGCCCTCGATGGCGGCGGCGCCGGGAGGCCCATCCGAACCACATGCGGCGATGGCAACGCAAGCACTCACCGCGAGCGCTGCGCGCAGGGAGTGTCCGCGCACTAGAACGGTCGACCGCCGGAGTTACCACCCGGGCTGTAGTTGCAAACGATCCCGTTGCCGAACTTCTGGCCCGAGCAGTTCGACACGGCGCAGCCGAGCTTCTTGCTGTCGGCCCACATCACCTGGGTGTAGTGGCCGCAGACGCCCGAACAGCTGTCGGATGCGTAGTCGTAATACTGCTTTTCGCTCATCCAGCTGTTGACGGCATCGGCACCGGATGCCTGGCCGCTCGAACCGTAGATGTTCTCGCCCACGTAGCCGGGATAGTCGTCGCTGCGCCCATCGTTGTGATCGATCAAGCCCTTGGGCGGTTCGTTGTCGACGCAGGCATCCGCCCACTTCTGGGCGACAGCAGCCAGCGCGGGGTCCCAGGTCAACGGGGCGACGCCTTCGGTAGCGCGCGCGGCGTTGTGCGCGGCGGTGATTCCGCTGAGCTCAGGCGGCTCGCCCGCAGAGGTGCCGCCACCGGACGACGTCCCACCCGACGACGTGCCACCGCTGGAGGTGGTTCCGCCCGCCGCGGCGCCGCCCTGCGCCGTACCGCCCGCGCCGCCACCGCCGCCACCGGAATCACCGCTGCTGCAACCCAGTGTAATGACCGCAACCACACATACCCACGTCGCCTGCACCTTACTCATTGCAATCAGTGTAGCAGGCCGACCCGTCAGCGTCTTCGGTCGACACCGACCGCATCGACGAGTTCGTCGGTGTTGCGTACGGTCCACGTCACGCGACCCGCTAGCAACGTGGAAGGCATGCCCATGTGCTTCGGATGGAACGGTTTGCGTCCGGGCCAGTTCGCCGTGTCGAGCGCCAACGCCATGCACTGCCCGAGTCCACGCGTCGCACGACCGTTGTCCGTGGCCTCGGCGACGAACAGCGGATGCCCCGGATCGACCTGAACGGTTACCACGCCATGCACGGCTGAGTTCCGACCTTCAGCGTCGTCGACGCAGCTGCCGAACTCACTTTCCACGACCCGCAACAGTCGGCCGATCGCCTGACGCGCCAAGGCCGAGCCCTGCACGGAACGCACTGTCAGCCGCTGACCCCGCACGCGATCGCGCTCGCGACCGATGTCGTAGGCTCCACGACTGATCCAAAACTCCAGCGGCTGGGACAGACTGCTGGCGGCGACTCGCACCGGCACGAAGCCGTTGCGGTCGTTTCCACGTCGGTCAACCCGAGCTCGAAACGCCGCCACGATACCGATCACGGACGTCGCGTTAGCGTACAGCCACGTTCCGCGATAGAGCGACACCGGAACATCCCACACAAAGCCCCACTGGGGTTGCACCGGCGGCTCCGGGTCGTAGCCGTCAACCCCGTGCACGGTCACCCGGTCCGTCGGCAGCCAGCCGCGCAGCCGCAGCTCCGCCGTTTCGCCAGCGATCTCGATCATCCCCTGACGACGCGACACCACGCGGCCCCAGACCACCGTGGCCGCTCGGGTTCGCGCGATCACATGGCCGCCCGGCTCATCGAGCAACGCTGAACCCCCGGTTACGTGCAATCGATGACTGGCTACGGTGGCCCGACCCGTACGAAACGTCAGCGCGATCTCCGAGCGATCGAGCCGGCCGGCGACGCTCCAGTCCCCGACCTCGCGCTCCCACCAAATCGTGCGGCCGACCGTCGGTATCGCGCCGACCGCGAGCCCCGCGCGGACCACAACGAACGCGTCCACGCGCGGCGACGGGGTGCGCAACAGCACATCGCGGCGGAGCACCGGCTCAAACGCTGAGCGTGGGTAGTAGCCAACCAACCGCAGGCCGCCTCTGGATATCAGCACGCGCAAGGCGTGCGGACGGCGTTCGACCACGTCGACGATGAACGGTCGTTCGACCACGTCGGGCTGCACGTTGGGCGGAGCGCGTTGCGGCTCGGTCCACGTCAAGAGCCCCTCGTGGGTCACGCGGGCGCGCCGGCCGCCGCTCAGATCGCGCGGCGCCGTCAAGTACTCTTCGGCCGGGCGCACCGGATCGACGGCGGGCCGAAGCTGGACGATCTCCGCGTCCGGCGCCGACAGGTCGTCGGCAACTCGCTGCACGGTCATCTCGGTCGGGGCTCGCGCGGCGTCGCGGTGTCGGACGCAGCCAGACGCCACCAAACCGACAGCTAGGATCAGCGAGTGTCGGGCGGTCATAGTCGCGGCAGTCGGTGGTGGTCGCCCCGTTCGACCCCGCGCGGCCCTTAGCCTTGGATGAATCCGTCAGTCCGGGCGAATGCGCCTTGAATGCGCCAGCAGCCATTGCTGGATCTGCTTCACCGCGTCGGGAGAAAACGCGCGCTTCGGCACCAGAATCCGGTCGTGCCGCTCCGGCGCGAGCAGAAACGCTTCCGACGTTTCGACGAACCCTCGTAGCGCGCTGTAAGCGAGCTCGCGCCGCGCGCCGCCCGCCTCCACGACGATACGCTGATCGTTGAACGTGAGGGTCAGACGGCGATGCCGCTCATCCAAGCCGGCGAATGTCCGGTCCGCGTGGCGGCGAATGCTGCGGTGGCGAGCCGCGATCGCGATTATCGCCACCACCGTGGCGACCGCCAATCCGATGCCTGGCTCGCGCAGCATGAAGCCCGCCGCCATGGCTCCGACGGTCACCACCGCGACGAGGGCAGAGCCGGGCGTCATGCCCCGCATCTCGGCTTCCTCCAGGTACGCGCGCCGTAGGTCCTCAGGCGTCAATTCGACGTCGGCTGTGATCGACAGGCTCACGTTGGTTTATCCTGACACAGTTCCGATCGGATCGGAGTACGATGGCGCCACGCCCATGCCTCGACGCTGGCCCCGGCTGTGGCCCCCGCTCTTCGTCCTGACGGCCTGCGCCAACGACGCGCCCACGCCCGCGCCGCCGGCCTCGCCCGCTGCACCCTCGAAGCCGGCCGCCGCGCTCGAGCAGTGCAACGCAACCTTGGGACAACTGTTTTCGACCCGCTCGCTGCCGCCGCCGACGATGGGCGACAATCGCTACGCATCGCCATCAGCCGCCCAGCGGCGCGCGCTGTCCCACACGCTGCGGCGGGTGCACGCGAAGCGCTGGGGGTCGGCTGCCAAATACGCGGCGCGCGCCGGCTACGTGGCGTGCCTGGCGACTCCTGACGTCGTTGTGCTGCGTCCTCGGCGCAGCACCGCTGCCTACGCGCGAGTGGCGCTGCGCCTCGGCCCGGCGCGTCCGCTGATCCTCGAAGCCCCCCACCCCTTTCACGATAGCCGCACCGCCTACCAAGCGCGACGCATGTTCGAAGACCTGGCCGCCCGCGCCCTGATCATCGCGGGGGTTTATCGCTGCAGTAATTTAGACGAGTCAACAATCGGCCCGGGCAAGACGCGCGTCTGCGGGCAAAGCAGTCGCTTTGTGATCTCCGATATGGCCCACAACCCAGACAGTATGTTCCAACGTGCTCACGAGACGCTGTACGCGATGGATCGCACGGCATTCGCCGTTAGCGTTCACGGGATGGGCGCTAACGGAGTCTCCATCTCCAACGGAACCCAGCGGCCCGTGTCCAAAGACGCGCCGGTAGCTCAACTCGCCGAGGCGCTGAAGGACGCGCTGGCGAACGAGACACCTCGGCGCCGGTATCGCGTCACGACCTGCAACGGCTATCCCGGTGCCGACGTGCGTTACCATCTGTGCGGACTGACCAACACACAGGCGCGCTACTCTCTGGGGCGTGGACTGCAGAGCGCCGGCGCGAACACCTACCGGTCGCGGTTCATCCACCTCGAGCAATCGATGGCCGTACGCCGCAAGCGCGCTCTCGTCACCGAAGCCTTCGACGCCTGGCTGGCCCGCGCCGAGTACCAGCGAGCGCGCGGCGGTCCAACCATCCGGGAACCGTGAGCGCCCCGCGACGAACCACTCGGTTCGTCAGCCAAGAGCGCCCAGATGTTCCTGCTAGGCGGCGGGCACGGTCATCGGTCTGGTATCGCAGCTGTGGCACCGGGTCGCCTAGCGCGCACGCGCAGCTGGACGACTTCGGCCGCAATTCCCGCGCGACCATCGGTTACCCACCGCTGGGCGCTGGTGTCTTAGGAGCCAATGCGTACACTCACTTCGTGGGGTGGCGTGAACGAGGATGGCAGGCCCTCGTCGCAACCATGGCGGTGTTCGCCACCGGCTGCCCGGCTCCGCTACCGCCCGTGAGCGCCTTTGCCACCGTCGGGGCTGCGAACGGTGACCCCCGC
>JAUIKB010000164.1 GCA_030430975.1 Polyangia bacterium | reverse complement strand
TCTGCCCCGTCTTGAAGTCCTTGCCAGAGATGGGCGTGCCGGTTTCCTTAGCGAGCGCCTCGGCAGCGGCGAAGTCGGTGCTCAGGTTGGGCGCGCCGTTTGCGTACGGGACGCCTTCTTTTAGGCACGCCCAGGCGTACAGCATCGAACTCGAGATCGCCGGATCGTTCTCCTTGAGACCCGCCTCGAAGGCCTCGATCGTTTGATGGACAGGGCCCGCTTCGATATAGACCTCGGTCGAGCCGCACCAAACGGCCACGGCGCGATTCGCCCCGCTGCGCGCCAGCGCGTCGCGGATGTCGGCCCGGAGTAGCTCGACCATCTCAGCCTTGGTCTTGGCTTCTTTGACGTGTGTGCCGTTGAGGCGCTTCACGTACTCCGGATAGAACGCCGCTTTCATGGGCTCGATCTTGGACAGCTCGTCCTTGACCAGCTCGAGGTGCTCGGGCGAGAGCACCTTGGCGTGGGCCGCGGCCTCGTAGGCGTTCTCCGGAAACAAGTCCCAGCCCGCGAACTCGAGCTGGTCGAGACTGGCGAGCGGTGCGAAGTCGGCCACTTTCGGGACGCGATTTTCCGTACGTTTACCCAGTCGAATCGTACCGAGTTGAGTTAGCGAGCCAACCGGCGTGGCTTTGCCCTTGCGCGCCAACACACACCCGGCGATGAACGTCGTGGCGACGGCTCCTAGCCCTGGTAGCAGCACGAGCAGCTTTTCGTTCGGTTTGGCGATCGATTCGGGTTTCTTCATGAAGCTGCTTTCGGTGAGGCTCGGTTCGTTACGGCGGTTCGTGTACGAAGTCTCTGGATCGCTGGCTGCACGAAGTGTGCCTGCCCAAGACGCGTCTGCGCGGCGACCCTGGCGGCACGCGAAGTAGCAGCGCCGCGCCAATCCTTCAATGGTTCAGCGCCGAAAGCGCCGTCGCCTAGGTGGGCGGTGCTTGCCACGGTGCGGACGGTTAGCAACACTGTTGAGCGCTCGACTCGCTCGAGCGCATCTGCGAGGGTGGCGACATGACCAAAACGCAACAAGCGGTGATCCTGGTCGCAGGTGTCGGGTCGCGGCTGCGTCCGCTGACCGACGATGTTCCGAAGGCGCTCGTGCCGGTGGGAGGCAAGGCATTGTTACTGCGCATGCTTGCGACGCTTGCGGACTACGGCGTCGAGCGAATCGTGCTGGCGACCGGATACCGCGAGGACAAGCTACGCGACGCGGTCGACCCTTTGGGTCTCGATGTGCGCTTCTGTCGCAACCCCGAATACGACTCGACTCAGAACTCGATATCGCTCGCCCTATGTGAATCGGGGCTGGCGCCGGGCGGATTCTTCAAGCTCGACGGAGATGTTGTCTTTGCGCCGGCGGTGCTGGAGCGCTTGGACGCTGCGGACGGTGATTTGGTCGCTGCGGTGGATACCGGGCGCAAGCTGGATGCGGAGGCGATGAAGGCACGCGTGGACGCCGATGGTGCGGTCGTGGCGTTTGGCAAACAGCTGCCGGTTCAGAGCGCCTGGGGCGAGAGCATCGGCATCGAGCGCATCGGTCCAGCAGCCGTCGAACCTCTGTTTTTAGCGCTCAACCGGCACCGTGAGGCTGGCCGCACGCAGCTTTACTACGAAGACGTATACAACGACCTGGTCGGCAGCATCGCGGTGCGCGCGGTGTCGATGGATGGCCTGTGGTGGACTGAAATCGACGATCACGACGACCTTCGAGAGGCCGAACGGGTCCTCAGCAGCGCTGGCGACTGATCCCCACGTCACAGTGTGCGGTCCAGCAACGCTGGGCCCACGCCGACGTGCTCACTGCGAACTCGCTGACTCGGCGGCTGTCAGCCGATCTTTGCGCGCGATCCGACGCGAGTCTGACGTTGCCGCGTAGAGAATGACGCGCCAGGTCATTTGGCACCGGGATTGCTATAGGTACTACACAGGCGCACACCATGCTGGCGTGTGCTTCTATGATCATCCAGAGGAATATTAGGTAGTTAACTAGTTCTCGACCGGTGTCGGACCGCCGTTTCAATACTGTTGCAAAATTGCCACAGTGTTGCTGGGTATCACACCGCGAACGCCCGTAACTGGCCGAGACGAAAAGGATTTGGTGCTTTGACGCATCGCGTGTTAGTGACTCGCACCCTGTCCTACATTTGACGACCTCTGCGACCTGCTTACGGCTCCCGGCGAAAGCGAGACAGCCACATGACCCAACGACGAGTAACCCGCGCCATCGTGCTTGCTGCCGGAATGGGGTCGCGCCTGCGCGGCGGCGATCAGACTCCGAAACCACTGCGCGAGGTCGCTGGCGTTCCGCTGCTTGTCCGAGTGCTGCGGACGCTGCAGACCCAGGGGATTCGCGAAGCGGTCATCGTTACCGGTTACCAGGGTGACCAAGTGCGGACGGCGCTGGTGTCGGAACCCTCGATCGCCATGAAGCTGCGGTTCGTTCAAAACGATCGCTACGAGGCTAAGAACGGCGTGTCGCTCCTGGCCGCAGCGGACTACGTGGACGGCGAATGCCTGCTCACGATGTCCGATCACTTGTACTCGCCCGAGCTCGTCCGGCGGCTGCTCGCCGCTGACGTTCCCGAAGACGCATGTGCACTGGCCGTGGATTACGACATCGAGCGCTGTTTCGACCTCGAGGACGCCACCAAAGTGCGCGTCGGCAATCAGCACATCGTGAGTATCGATAAGGAATTGGAAAGCTATCACGCGCTCGATACGGGCGTGTTCCGCATCACTCCGGCTTTGATTCGTGAACTCGAGGCTCTGGACGCTGAGAACGGCGACTGCTCGCTGTCCGAGGGCGTTCTGGCGCTCGCGGCACGAGGCGAGTTCTTGGTAGCGGATGTGGGCGATGCCCGCTGGATCGACGTCGACACGCCAGCCGCAATGGAGCGTGCAGAGGCGATGGTTCGGGTTTGGGGCGACATGCTCGGAGACGAGCCCGGAGCGGGTGCGCCGGCCGTTATCGATCCTGAGACGATCGAGAACTTCGCGCCGAGCTGGGTGCGCGCTACGCGACCGTACAACGAAGATCACTTCGCCGTCGCCGACGGGCACGACGATGTGCTGCGGATGATGTCGAACGAGAGCCCGTTCGCGCCGAGCCCAAGAGTGCTCAACGCGATTCTCACGGCGGCGCTTCAAGGCAATCGCTATCCGACCAGCGGTGCCGACCTGAAGCAGGCGCTGGCTGAGCGCGACGGACTTCACGCGGGTCACGTCATCCTCGGAGCGGGCTCGACCGAACTCATCGATGTCATCGTTCGCACGTTCGTCGGACCTGGCGAGGAAGTGCTTCTGAGCGTCCCCACGTTCAGCATGTACGAGACGCGTACCCGTGCGGTGGGCGGCACGCCCGTGATGGTGGCGATGAACGGCGAGGCCGAGCACGACATTGAAGCGCTACTGGGTGCCGTCAATGAGCGCACCAAGGTGATCTTTATCTGCACGCCCAACAACCCGACGGGCAACCGGATTCCGGAGGACCAGCTGCGCCGGATTCTGCGGCTCGGGTTGCCGACCGTCATCGATGAGGCGTACGTCGAGCTCGGAGAGGGCGCGTCCTATGTGCCGCTGTTGGCCGAGTTCGCCAACGCCATGGTGCTGCGAACCTTCTCCAAGGCCTTCGGCCTGGCGGGTATGCGCCTAGGGTATGCGATGGCGCATCCGACGGTCGTTAAGCTGCTTTCTCGCGTGAAGGTGCCGTGGAACATCCCAGCCGTCACCATCGCTGCGGAGCTCGCCGCGTTGGAAGACGTGGCGGAATTCGATGCACGCATGCGCGAACTCAATGACGGTCGCGAGCTGCTCGAGCAAGAGGTAGGCCTTCTGCCGGGCTTTCGCACTGTCAGTGGTGACGGTAACTTCGTGCTGGTCGACATCTCGGATAGCGGGCTAGACGCTCAGCGAATCGTGGACCGCATGTTGGCCTCGGGTGTGTTGATTCGGTCGCTGTCCTCGCATCACGTGCAGCGCAGCTACGTGCGGATCACGGTGGGCACACGCGAGCAGAACGTACGCACGATCAACGCTCTCAGAGCCGCCGTGCGCGCCGAGCGTGGACCGGCGCTGACGCCGACGGGCCGCTTGCCCGCCGTCGTGCCGGCCTATCTCACGGGTGACGCTGAGTAATCGGCTCCGCGGGACGATACCGGGAGCGAGCTAGGGTCAACCTCACCTAGAGGTGAACGGGACTTTCCGCCGTGGGGTTTTGGGCCGGCTACTGGAAGACTCTGAAGCCGCTTGAGGTTGAGGAGCCGATCGACGTCTGGGTACACCGTCCGCTAGCGTACTTGATCGCGCGCGCCCTCTTTCCGACGCCGGTGTCTCCCAACATGGTGACGGTCGGATCGATTCTGTTTGGACTGGCTGCCGGGGCGGCGCTGATCTCAGATCGACCCTACGCGATGCAGGTGGCGGGTGTGTGCCTGTTTTGGTCCGCGGTGATCGATTGCGCAGACGGACAGCTGGCGCGCATGCGCGGAACGTCGTCGGTCATCGGGCGCATGCTCGACGGGCTGGCGGATCTGATCGTGATGATCGCCGCGATGGGCGGCGGCGCTTACGTGCTGTGGCGAAGTCATAACGACACCTGGTGGGAGGGGCTCGTTTGGTTGTGTCTCGCCGGACTTTGCATGTTGACCGGGTCGTTTCACACCTCGAGCTACGACCACTACAAGAACGTATTCCTCAAGCTGACCACACCAGGCGTCAGCGAAGCAGAAGACTACGCGACCGCGCAAGCGCGCTACGAGTCTCGCAAGCAGGGCGATCGCGGGTTTGCCGAGCGGGTCGCTTGGCCAGCGTATTTTTTCTATGTAAGATCGCAGTACAAGATCACAACCGGCTTCGATCCGTACACTGGTTCGTTTGGAGCGATTCCAGAATACAGCGAGCGCAACGCAGCGATCTATCGCAAGCACGCCGGAACGGCCATGTGGTGGTGGCGCACGTTCTTTGGCGTGGGATCGCTGGTCTTCGGAGTGAGTCTGGCCTACGTGCTCAACTTGCTAGAGGTCTATGTGGTCGGACGCCTAGTGCTGCAAAATGGGTTATTCTACCTGTATCTGCGGCCGGCGCAGCGCCGCGCGGGCGAAGCCGCCATGCGAGAAATGGGCGCGCTTCAGGACACGAGCGCGGACGGCTAACCGAATTGCGAGTTGCTACGCTTGCGGCTGGGCACTACCGTTGCAGCGTGCGTTGGCTGTTGACCGCCGTGGTGTCAGGAACACTGACGTTGGCCTGCCCAACTGCGGACGCGTTCGTTTGGCCCAACACGTCCGAACGCGTCGCGCGTCAGCTGAAGGACCCCGACGTGAACACGCGGCGCCGTGCCGCGCAGCGGCTGGTCGACCTGCCGCGGGGCGTTGCGAAACGGCTCGCCGCGGTAGCCTTGAAAGACTCGGACGTCGAGGTGCGGCTCGCCGGTGCCGAGACGGCGAGGCGCGTCCGTCTCGAGGGGTTGGGCCGCACCATGAGCACCTGGCTCAACGATCCCGAATCTCGCGTGCGGCGGGTCGCGGCGGAGACGCTGCGTACGAATCCAGAGCCCCGCGCGGTTCCGCTGCTGGGCAGGGTGCTGTCGGATCCGAATCCCAAGGTTCGGGAGGCGGCTGCGCGTGCCCTCGGCGCATCGCGCAGCCCGCAGGGCGCCATGTCTCTGCTCGGTCACTTGGACGATGCAACCCCCAGCGTCCGCGAGGCCGTGGTCGAAGCCTTGGCGCAGATCCGCGATCCGCGGTCGGTCGTGCCGCTCATCGGCAAGATTCAAGACTCGCGCAGCCAAGTGCGCCGGGCGGTTGCTCGTGCGCTTGGCAAGTTGGGCGATGCTCGTGCCTCCAGCGCGCTGCTGTTGGCCTTACGCGACGCTGATCGACAGGTGCAGATCGCTGCGCTCGAGGCGCTCGGACGACTGAAGGCGAAGGACGCCGTGCCGGCGATCGTCAGCTTGCTCGAGGGCGAGTCCAGTGCCGTCGAGCGAGCAGCGGTTAGCGCTTTGGTGGAAATCGGTGGCGAGCAAGCGATCGACGTCCTGATGAAGCGTCTGGAAACAGGCGGTTCGTTGTACGTTGCGCCCGGTAAGCTGGGCGAGGCCGCCGTGAAACGCCTGCGCGAATGTCTTCGCGGGCAACCTACGCAGCGCTTGGCCGCGGGCTGCGCGCGAGCGGTCGGCCAGTTGAAGCTGCCCGACGGCGCGAAGCTCGTGGAGTCGGCGATGCGGCGCGGGGTGCTGAGTCCAGGTGTCGGACTGTCGGTGCTGGGTCAATTGAAGCAGGACGCGAGCCTTGCGGTCGTGCTCGAGTACCTGTTCGATGCCACCGACTCGGTCCGTGGGAGCGCGGCGCTAGCCGCGTGGCAGCTACTCGACCCGAACAAGCCTGACGGTCGAGCTGTCGGGCCGCTCACGCGTGCGATCGAAGCAGCCAAGGCGTCCCGAGACGAGCGGGCTCAGCTAATTCGCTTGTTGGGTCGAACTGGCTCGGCGCGCGCGGTGAAAGTAATCGCGCCGTTCGTCGCTGCTAAGGACGATGTCATTCTGCGCGTCGCAGCAGTCGAGGCGCTGGGGTCGCTGGGTTCGGTCGGACAGGACAAGTACCTGCTCAAAGCGCTCGGCGATGAAAAGCCGTCAGTCAGATACGCTGCCGCATTGGCGCTCTCCCGATCCGCTTCGCCAGGGTCTGTGAAAGGGCTGCTCAAGCGTCTGAAGAGCTCAGCCGAGCAGGACCGCCGTGCCGTGCTCATGGCCCTTGGCGGGGCGTTTGCCGGAAGCAAATCGTCTACGGGTGTGGCTAGCGTAGGCCGCATGCTGCGCTCGGCGCAGGGCGCTGAGCGCGATGCGTTGATCGAAGCGTTGGGCCGTTCCAAGTCGCCGCGTGCGGCCCAGGAGTTAGTCCGGCTGGCGAACGGTAGCGGTACGATCGCCGATCGCTCGAAGATCGCTGAGGCGTTGGCGAACCATCCGAAGCAGGTCGCGGCTCTGCGGCGCCTAAGCGGCGACGTACACAGTTCTGTGCGCGCGAACGCGGTGTGGAGTCTGGGTGCAGTCGGGACGACCGCCGATACCAAACGACTCACCAAGCTCATCCGTGACCGCGACGTCGCTGTGGCTGGGAACGCGGCCGCCGCGCTAGGGCGCCTGTCCAAGCGGGTCGGTGCGGATCCGGTATCGGCGCTGTGTGCGGCCCTCGACGACAACCGAGGCTATGTTCGAGCTCAGGCTTTGGCGGGACTCGAGGTGAACGCCAAGCGGTGTCCCGACACCCGCGAACGGACGCTGCTTCGCGATGATCCGTCTGAAGCCACACGCGCCGCGGCGGCGAGCCTACTCGTGAACGTGCCCGGAAGCGGCAAGGCAAAATCTGCAGACGAAGAAGCGCTCGACGAGTGCCGCGCGAGCGAACCGAGTGGCGCCGTTGCCGCCGAATGTGAACGCACCAAGCCCGATGATGCCGACCCAGATGCCGGCAAGACGGACTCGACGCTGGTCTACGTTATACCCAGCGGGAAAACCAAGCCCGTGTCGCGCGCGCCGTTTGCACTGGTGTTGGGCGACGGACTGATGCGCCTTGGCCTGGCCGACCGGCGCGGGGCCGTATTCGAAGTAGCGGCACCGCGCGGCTACCTGCGCCTCGCGGTGCCAGCGCCGTTGGCGCGCTAGTCCCCGCGGCGCGAGCACCGCTTCGCCGCGCTGACGCTCCGCGGCGCGGTTAGCGTGGCGAGTTGCCCGGTTTTTCGCCGGACCGAAATCCGACCCCGATAGCCGGCCAACCGAAGCCCGGTCTCCGCTCGGGGTTAGTTCTGGCTCGCGGGGTTGGTGTGTGAAGAGATTCAATCGTCCCCGTTCTTCACTCGCCGTTTCGGTTGGTGAAGAAACGCAGTTGTCTGCGCTGCAGAAGACGAGACCGGCCAATTCACAAAACGAGACCGGGCGCCGTGAAGGCGCCCGGTCGGGCAGCGAGTGTGGCGACTTGTTACTTCGCCGCGCAGCGCATCGCGCACATCAGATCGCCTGGCTTGCAGCCGCACGACTTGCGCTTGGGCGCCGCCTTCTTCTTAGCCGGCTTTTTGGTGGCTGGCTTGCTCGTCGTCGTGGTGGTCTTCGGCTTGGTCGTCGTGGTTGTGGTCGTCTTCGGCTTGCTGGTGCCGCCAGACGTGCGCCGAGGAGCCGCCGCCACCGCTGCTGTTTTGGCGGTGTCCTCCGGTTTCGCCGAGTCGGCGGGCGGCGTCGCCGGATCCGCCGTGCCGGTAGCAGGCGCCTGAGCGGTAACCGACGGAGTCGGAGCCGTTTCAGCGGGGACCGCGGCGGTGGATGCCGCCGGCGCCGGCTGATTGGCGGCAGCCTCCTCCTTGTCCTTGCCACCGATGCTCGTCACCACAATCGCGCCCGCGATGACGATGGCGGCCAAGGCGATACCGGCGCCGATGTACAGGCCGGTCTTGTTCTTTTGCTGTGCCGGGGGTGGGACGCTCGCGGAGGATGCGGCCACGCTCGTGTCCATTCCTCCTAATGGTGCAGCCATGCCCAATGGGGCGGCAGCCATGCCCATACCCATGCCGCCGCCCAACGGATTGGCGGGGGCTGCTGAGTCGGCGCTTGCGGTAAGCGCCTTTAGATCGATCAGGCCGGAATCCTCGCGGCCGCCGCTGCTGGAGGATGGCGCTGCGGCCGGGTTTGCGGGTTGTTCGCCGTCGCCGCCGGCGGTCAACGCGCTCAGTGAGAACAGCACAGACGATTCGTTGCGTGCGCCGGTCGCGGCGTCTCCGCCACCGCCCATGCCGCCGAGCGGACCGCCCGCGCTGGGTTCCGGTGCACTGGTCGTCACGTCTTCTTCGCTGCCCGCTGCGTCGAACCCGCCGAACAGATCGCCGCCGGCGCGGGGTGCGACGGCCGCGGCCTGACGCGGCTCGTCGGCGGCCCCGCCGAATGGATCGGCGCTCGCGGGTGCGGCCGGTGGGGGCATCGAAGCCCGATGCAGCGCCTCGACCACCGCCGGAACCTCGCCGAGCGGCTGCCAGTCGCCCATGCCGTCCTGCCAGATGTACGTATCGGCGGTTATCTCGCCGGAGTTGTAGCCGGCGACGAGTTGGTCGAGCGACATGTTTCG
>JAUIKB010001172.1 GCA_030430975.1 Polyangia bacterium | reverse complement strand
CGACGAAGAAGTCCTTATCTTCTTGGTTATTTAGGGTATTGAGATAGATCACGGAGAGCCGAGTCTTGTCCGGCACGGCCGTCGCCTGATCGAGACCGAGCAGGCTATCGATATCGATCGGCATGCCGTCGTGAAACAGCAGACGGCGCGCGCCGATGTCGAGCCGGGCTAGGCGTTGACACGCGGTCTTGATACGCTTGGCGTCAAGCAGTCGCTCGTAGTTCGAGAGCTGCTCCGCATCGAGATCGACCATGAACGCGGCGAGGTCCGCCAGGCCCGACGGGGGTCGGTCGCCATCGTAGAGCTGCGTCAACGCCAAGTCGAACACCGCGCTGAGCCCCGCGCCGTCATCGCTGTCCAGATCGTAGCCCAGAAGGGACACCAGGTTCGTCGCCGCCTGCGAAATCGCGCCGACCTTCGCGGAGCCCGTGAGTGCTGCGATCGCTGGTTCGATCGGATCGGCGCACAGCGGAACGCCGATGGTCGACGCCGGGGTGAAGATCACCGGATCGACCCGATCAAAAAACTCACCGGCAACATCCTCATCGACGCCGTGGCTTTGCAAATCGGCCGGCGAGCCGCGAGTGAGCAGGCTGCACAGATCGCCCTGGGGATCGACACAGATCGTCGGCAAGCCGGAGCGCACCGCCTCTTCGACGATCACCTTACTGAGCACGGTCTTACCGGAACCGCTGGATCCTAGCGCCATCACGTGCCGCAGGAGCGCGGCGCGCGGCAGCTCGACTCGCTCACTGCCTTTCGTGCGCTGGCCGAGCCAAAGCGTCGGATCTTTTGGCTCACTTGCCATGCGGACCATGAGCCTGGCTCGAAACGGCGCGGTGGGTCAAAGCTAACGTTGCCGTCCCCGCACGGCGCTGCATAATCCCCGGCGTGACAACGGTTGTTTACACGGACGGCGCCTGTTCAGGAAACCCGGGACCAGGGGGGTGGGCGTGGGCCGTGAGCGAGGCGCACTTCGCGTCCGGCGCCGCAGACCACACGACCAATCAGCGCATGGAGATCAACGCCGCGTATCAAGCGGTCCTAGCGCTCGAGGGTCCGCTCGAGGTCGTCAGCGACTCAACCTACGTCGTGAACTGTTTCCGCGACGGCTGGTGGAAGGGCTGGCACAAGCGCGGCTGGAAAAACTCGCAGAAAAAGCCCGTGGCCAATCGAGACCTGTGGGAGCCGTTCATCGATCTGGTGAACGAGCGCGGCGATGTGAAGTTTCGCTGGGTCAAAGGTCACTCCGGCGACCCCATGAACGATCTAGTCGACGAGTTGGCGGTCGCCGCCGGACGCGATCAAATGGGCCAATCGAAACGACCGGGCTGATGGCGATCGTTCACATGCTGCATCCCGACGTCATACGCTCGATGACGGACCAGGGTTCGTTCGAGCGCGGCCAGCAATACCACAAGGCAAAGCGCGTCTCCAAAGTCATACAGCGAGACGGCGCGCTGACGGCCACCGTCGACGGTACCGAGGCCTACGACGTGCGGCTCTGGGTACGCGGTGAGGCGCTCGCGTTCAACTGCACGTGCCCCATCGGAAGCGAAGGTTCGTTTTGCAAACACTGCGTCGCGGTCGCGCTCACCTGGCTTGATAGCGTCACCGAAGAACCCGCTGGGAAGGCCTCCGCCAAACCGCTGAAGCTCGCGACGGAGCCGCCGCCCGCAGCGAAGGAAGCCACGACACTCACCTCGGCC
>JAUIKB010000163.1 GCA_030430975.1 Polyangia bacterium | reverse complement strand
CTCGAATCGGAGATCCAATGAACATCATGACCCTCGTCAGCTCGCTGACTCACCTCGGAGCAACCTGGGTGCTCTGGCTGCTCGTGTTGCTTAGTGTGGCAGGCCTAGCGATCATCGTTGAGCGCACGGTCATGCTGCTGAGTTCACGCGACGATCAACGCACGCTCAGCTCCAAACTCACTGGCTTTCTCGCTAGCGGCAACGTGCGCGCGGCTCGCAACCTGCTGATGGAGTCGTCGTCGTACGAAGCCCGAATCGCCCGCGCCGGCCTAGATGGGACGAGCGCCGCGAACGCCGAGATGCGCATGACCGGAGCCGCGCTGCGCGCCAAACTGGAGATGGAACGGTATCTAGGGTTTCTGGGAACGGTCGGCAACAATGCCCCGTTTGTCGGTCTGCTGGGGACGGTGATCGGCATCATTCGCGCCTTCCATGCCCTGGACGCCAGTTCCGGACAGGTATCGGCAGCACTGATGAGCGAGGTCGGCGAGGCGCTCGGCGCCACAGCGGTTGGCCTGCTCGTCGCGTTGCCGGCAGTGGCCGCGTTCAATCTATTTCAACGCATAATAAAAACGCGTCTAAGCCGCGCCGACGCGCTTGGGCGCACGGTGATGGCCCACCTCGACCAGAACGACTAGCAGGAGCGCTCCGATGGCAATCGCAAATCAGGACGAGGAATTTATCTCAGGTATTAACGTGACGCCGTTGGTCGATGTGGTGTTGGTCCTGCTGGTGGTGCTGATGGTTACCGCAAGCTACATCGCCTCGCGCGCGATCCCTGTCGATCTGCCCAAGAGCGCGACGGGCGAAGCCACGAGCCGGGCGCTAGCCGTCACCGTGGACGCGCGTGGCAAGCTATACCTAGACGCACAGCCTGTCGACGAAGCTCGGCTGCAGCAAGCCGTCAAACTCGCGCGCGCCCAAGACGCTGACACCCGAGCCATCATCGCCGCCGACGGCGCGGTCGCACACAAGCACGTCGTGCGGGTCGTGGACCTGCTGCGAAAAAACGGCGTGTACCGCTTCGCCATCAACGTGCAACCGACCGATGCCGCGCAGTCCGAGTGAGCACACCGGCATGAAGACGTTGATCATGGCCGCCGTCTCGAGCGCACTCATCCACACCGGAGCGTTCAACGGTCTGATGCGACTATCGAAAGAAGCACCGACGCCCTCCAACAGGCCTTACATGGTGATGGAGTTGCCGCTCCGGTCCGAACGCCACGCCACCAACGTCACCGCACCCAAAGAGGAGCCGAAAACACAGCCTGATGCAGAGCCCACGCAACGCGAAGCCGTGGTCGCAAAGGCTGCGGGCAAACCCAACGCCAAAGCGCGGTCGACAGCGCTACCGCCGCCGGTCGGCACGGAGTCTCAAGGGGCCGCTCCAACGGCACCGATCGACATGACAGGATTGACGCTCACGGACGACGACGGCTCCTGGAGCGCGCCTGGCGGCAACGGACAGAGTGGCCCGGCGCGCAGTCCGCGTTCGGGGACAGGCCGCACCGCGCGCCGCGCCACATCACCGCAGGCGTCGCAGCCGCCCGCGCGTCCTGCTAGACCGGCCCTGGTCGAGGCCGCCAATTTGTCCAAACGTCCCGTCGCTCCGAATCTCAACGGCCGTCTTCAAGCGCTGTACCCACGATCTGCCCGAGCTGCCGGCGTCACCGGGAGCGCCGTTGTCCGAGCGATCGTGACCGCCAGCGGTGCCACCCGAGCGATTCGCGTGGTGAGCGAGACCTATCCAGGCTTTGGAAGCGCGTGTCAGGCCACCCTGCGCGGATCTCGCTGGTCGCCGCCGCGCGATCGCGACGGCCGCGCAGTCGCCACCCGCATCAGCTACCGTTGTCGGTTCCAGGTCCAGCGATGAGACGGAAGCTGCTTCTCGCCACGCTGCTCGCGGGGCTCACTATCGGTGCGCCCCGCACCGGACATGCTGAGCCGCCAGCGATCGACGTGAAGGGCGACTCGCTCGACGCAACGGCGGTGCGTCGGGCGATCGCTGCCGAGTTCAAGCGCGTCCGGGCGGAGGCTACGGGTCCGCTCGAGATCGAACTGGAAGCTGACGGCAAAGCTGCTGTGCTTCGCTACCGCCCGGCCAACCGCCCCGCCATTACCCGGCGCCTACAACTCCCACCGGATCCCGCACGCGCGGTCGAGGCGATCGCGCTCTTGGCCACGAATCTCGTCAAGGACGAGGCCGCCGAGCTACTCAAGGAGCTGACCGAGGCTGACTCTGCAACCAAAGATCCGCCTGCACCGGACTCTCCACCCCCACCTGAAACGCCGGCGGAACCTGACACTACGGAGCCGCCACGAGCGAAGCGTACCGAGGCGACGTCACGACCCGCGCGCGACGGTCGCGGAGGGTCCCGCGAGCGCAACCGAGTCGATCCAGAGCCCGATGCATCGGTGCCGCGACGCGACCTACTCGGTGCCCCTGTTAACGTCAGCCTCGTGCACCCTCTGGCGGTCTACGTCGACAGTGAAGATCGGGCGGTCAACCTCGAACTCGGTGCGCTGTTCAGCCGAGTGGGAGCGATCCACGGCGTGGGCGTAAACGCCGCCTTGCTATGGTCCGAAGGGGCGCTGCACGGCTTTGTCCTCGGCGGATTCGGACTGCACTACGCTGCGCCCAGCGACGGCTTCCAACTTGCGGGCTTCGGCACGTGGGGCACGGCTGACGTGCGCGGAGCACAGATCGCCGGCGGCACTCATTTCGTTAAGGGAAATATCAATGGCGTGCAACTCGCCCCCGTCAACATCACCACGGGGACCGCGACAGGTGCTCAAATCGGTGTATTCAACTACGCCGGCAGCGGGGCGACGGGCGCCCAAGTCAGCCTCTTCAATATTGCTGGACACGCCAGCGGTGTGCAGGTCGGACTCGTCAATGTCGCCGACAGCAACAGCGGCGTTCCGATCGGCCTGCTAACGTTCGGCGGTGATACCGACCTCAAGCTCGGGCTTTTCGCTACAACGCGGATTCCGATCAATGTGGGACTGAAGTTCGTGACCGGAAAGTTCTTCCATCAGCTCGTCTACGGCGTCGTTCCGTCACGCAGCGTCGGTCGCACGCAGGTGGATCGCGCCGTGCAGAGCGCACAGTACCGACTCGGCGTGCGGCTTGTGCTAGAGCCGCTGTTCGTCGAGCCGTCGCTCGGCTACGGCTTCGAAGCGCCCTACGACTCCGACTCAGCCGATCAAGCACAGCACGTGGCGTCGTATCGCGGCGTCGTCGGCTGGCAGATCAGCGACGGTTTCGCGCCGATCGTTGGGCTCGGTGCACGCACCGTCATCAACGCGGATCCGGACACGGTCGGCGACCCTGCGCAGGAGTTCGAGGCCATGGTCGGCGTGGAATTCTTTTGAATTGCGGTTAGTTAGAGTCATTATCTGAATTCGAGACCATCGCCTGAACGATCCGCGCCGCTGCGGGCACCAACTGTTAGGCCCGACGTGACGACTTCCCGAATGCTACTGACCGCAGCGATGCGCCCGTCGCGCCGAGACGCCGAACACGCGCTGGTCGAGCGGCTACAAGCAGCCGATCCAACCGCGATCGGCGAGGCCTACGACCTGCACCACGGCGCGGTGCGGGCGTTCGCCCGACGGTTGGTAGGCGACGAGCACGCAGCAGAAGACTTGGTTCACGATGTGTTCGTCGCGCTACCCAAGGCTGTCGGGCGCTTTCGCGGCGACGCTTCACTGAAGACGTTTCTGATCGCGGTGGCGGTGAACCACGCACGGCACCATGTGCGCAGTGCATCGCGCCGACGTGCCGCCGTGGAGCGGATGGCGCGGGAACCCGAACCAGCAGGGGGCGCGAGCCCTGAACACGATCTGCGCCGGCAGCGGCTCGCGGTCGCGCTGACTCGAGCACTTGATGGTTTGCCGCTCGAGCAGCGCACCGCCTTCGTACTGTGTGAGGTCGAGGAGCGCCCATCACCGGAGGTGGCTGCGATAATCGGCGTTCCCGAGGGGACGGTGCGTTCTCGACTGTTCCACGCCAAACGCAAACTGCGTGCGGCGCTTGCCGAAGGAGAGTTCCGATGAATGACGATCTGCTCCGCGAGGCAACCCGCGCTATGCGTGAATCAACCACCGACGAAACGGGCGAGTCGCCTGCCGCCGAGTTCACCCGAGAGCGCGTGATGCGCAGCGTTCACGGCGCTCGACGCACCCGGCTATCCAAGACGGTAGTCGTAGTGCCCCTCGTCGCCGTCTTGCTCGGCACAACAGCGGCGGCCGCCGCCACCGGTTCACTTCCGTCCGTCGTCCAGTCCGCCCTCCAAGCGATCGGCCTCGTCGAGCCGCCTGAGGCGTCCACGACCGATCCGGCGGCCTCCCAGGGACCGGCGACCACGCCTAGGAGTGCGACCGCCAATGACCTCGGCGACCCATCAACGGCTGCCGCGGAGCCCGCCATCGATCCCGCGCCAACAAGCGATACCGAAGCGACTGCAACGAGCGACGCCACTCTGCCCTCCAGCGCCCCACCTCGAGCGAGTGCACCGCCAAGTCCGGCGGCATCCGCACGAAATGCCGCTGATAAACTGTATCGAAAAGCACACCAGCTACACTTCGGTCAGCGCGACTACAGCTCCGCACTATCAGCCTGGAACGCGTATCTTCAGGCCGCGCCGCGCGGACGCTTCGCGGCGGAAGCAGCGTACAATCGCGGTATTTGCTTTGCGCGGCTGGGTCGTCGCGCCGAAGCGAAACGGGCGCTCGCTCCGTTCGCCGATGGCCGATACGGCGGCTATCGCCAGACCGAGGCGCGCGCGTTGGTCCAGGCGCTCGGCAGGTAGCCTTTGGACACGACGAGCACTACCCTAGGTATCAGAACCGAGCCTCCAGCCCCAGGCTCGGAATCGTCACCGGTCCAATCTCCTGATCCTGGCACCCCTGGAAGTTGCAATCCCGGTTCAACACTTCTTTGTTGAGGGTCGTGTTGAGCACTTCTGCGACAAACGCCCAATAGCCACGTTTGCCGAGACGCCAACGCTTCTCGAGTCGCCAATCGATGCGCCAGAACGGCGGCAGCCGACTGGAATCCACCACCGCAGTGACCCCCTCGATGGAAACCTCCGAGGGGGTGGTTTGTCCGGGAATGCCCGAGTAGAGAGTTAGCCGCGACCCAAGCCGCCAGCGTTTGCCGAGATTGAACGCGATCGCGCCGTTGAACACGTGAGGCCGATCGAAGTTGGAGAGCACGGAACGGCGACCGCTGCTGCGGGTGGAGCGCGACAGCGTGTACGCGATATAGCCGCCGATACGCTTGCTGAGCGACCGGCGCACCATCAGCTCCAGACCGTACGTGCGACCGAGTACCCGCTTATCGAGGTCATCGTCGTCGCTGTCACCGCCAAAGTCGGCGCTACCGATCAGATCGGTCATGTTGAAGAACGCGTTCTGGAACAGCGTTAGCGATCCGGTAAACGCCATCGGCAGGTCCGCCTCAATGCCTGAGCTGTACTGCAGGGAACGCTGCAACCCCTTCTTGAGGGTCGCAGGTTGGAAGCCGGGGAGCGGCACAACGAAGCTCGGTCGTTGGTGGGCGACGCCGAACGCGTGAACCAGCCGCAGCGTTTTCGTCACGTCGAAGCGCGCGGCCAGGCGTGGGTCCACGCCGAGCGCGGCGTTACCTCGAGCGGTGTAGAGGTCGAAGCGGATACCCGGCGTCACCGTTACACCCGGCTCTGGCTTCCAGATCAACTCTGCGTAGAAGCCACCGAACACATCGGTGCGCTTGGAAAACAGGTCGTTGAGCTGCTGAGCCCCGGGACCGTTGTCCTCCTCCACCACCGGCTCTGGCCCGGGCGGAGGTTCGGGAATGCCCGGTTGCCCGGGCGCTGGCTGTCCGGGGTCGGGCTCGGTGCCGGCATCGAGCGGTTCGGAATCATCGTCGTTAAACTGGGTTTCGAATGTCTCGACGAACCAGTCGGCCCCCGCATTCAGCGTCAGCTTCTTGCTGATTTGCGAATGGACTTCGATTCGACTGCGTACCTGTTGTGAGTCGATGAACACGTCATCTTCGCCGCCGATCGTACGGTCCAAGCCGAGGGTAATCGCCGTCCGCACGGTCGAGCGCGACGAGATCCGCCGGTCATAGCGCAGGTCAACGCGGTGAAACGCCGCGTTGAACGCGGTGAGCGTCGTACCGTCTGGCCGCTCCTCCCCAAGTAAGTCGCGCGAACCGAAGCTGAACACGCTGATGCGGTCGCGCGGCGTCAGCTCATAGCTAATCCGCGCCTGGTAGTCCCAGTAGCTCAAGATCGCGTTGGGCGCGAACAGCGATAGCAGCAGCAGCGTGTACGAGTAACGGCCGCCGATCAGCACTTGACCGCGGCCGTTGTCGAACGGTGCTTCGACCATCGCGCCAGCGTCGACCAGGCGCACTTGCGCTTCGCCACGCAGCTCGGCCGACGGGTCCTTAGTCAGACCGCTAACGATACCTCCCATGAAGCGTCCGAACGGCGCGGGGTACCCTCCTGAGAACAGATCGACCTGTTTGACGAGGCCGGGATGAATCACACTGGGCCCCAAACCTACATGGTAAAGATATGGAACGCGAATACCGTCGATGAAGTAGCCGACGTTGCCAGGCGGGGCGCCGCGAACGAAGAAGAACGGCACGCCGCTAACGATCGGCGTCACGCCCGGCAGCGCCTCGATCGCGCGAAACGGGTCTCCGAACGCCCCCGGTAGCTCCCGGACCTCTGCCGCTGTCATTGTCTTCACCCCCGCCGGTGGGCGCTCACCCTCGACGACTATTTCGGTCACCTCGGCTTTGGCTTCTCGCGCTCGCTTGTCCGCCGAGACATCGGCGTCCGGGGTGACGGGACGACTTGGAACGTCAGGCTTCGCTGGCGGCGGCTCGGGAACGATCTCTTCGACGAACTTCACCTGGAATCGGATCTTCGCGCTGACGGCAGCGCCATCCTTCTTGGCGGGTGAGAACCTCCACCGACGCGCGGCGACCGTGGCGGCGGTCGCAAACGGCTCTTCACCGGTCTCCGCGATCGCGCTGAGCACGTAGCCGTCGCGTGAAATGACCAGCCGGAGGATCACTTCCGCGTTGCCTTTGCCTCCCGATGGATAGGCGACCGCGGTATCGCCAATTGGTTTGGGCATCTCGATCTTGTGCCGCGCGGCGGGCTTCGCGGGGTCTTCACTCGGCTTCACCCCGTCTTGACCGAAAGTCGCGGCGGCGCCGCACAGCACCGCCGTGAGCGTGAGCCCGGCGACTACCCGACGCGTCGCCGTTCTGTTGTGGTGTGAGCTCACGGCAGTCCCGACCCGGGAGCATACAAGAACTATGCCCGGTCCCCTTAGGGCACAGTGCGCGAATCGAGACCGATCAACCGCGACTGTTAACGAACGTTGGATACCGGTTGAGAACTAGCGAGCGTATTTGGTCAGCCACGTGTTGACCGCCGCCACCGCCTTGAAGTGCTTCAAACAGAACGCCGGGAACTTGGGGGTGTGGAGCTCCGCGGGGTGTTTGGTTTCGAGCATCGCCGCGAGACCGTTGTTCTTCAGCAGCTCCGCTCGAGGATGTTCGGGGTCGAAACCCCGCGGTACCTTCTTGTAGCTCGGCTCAGTGAGTCGATACCCGGCCTTGGTCAGCTTCGCCGCGAGCTTCGCCAGCTCCTTACCCGACTTGTCGTCGGCGACCGCGTCGCGATAGTTGGCTAGGGCTTGCTTTTCGAATTTGTGCATACCGGCACCAAGCACAAGATTCTTTGGGGTAATTCGGAAGAACAATCCAGTGGTATCCCAGCCCTTCTTGTCACCGGACCAAAACCAGAGGTCGAGGTGGTCTTTGTAAGGTGTCTTATCTTTTGAGAAACGGATATCCCGATTGATGCGAAAGATCGACCCATTCACCTTGGGTTCGGCTTGTAACCCCGAGTCGATCTTCTTTAGTCCCGGAGCGATCGCTTCGACGAACGCCTTCGCAGGCGCGATGTAGTGCTCCTCGTAATCCGCTCGATGCTGGTCAAACCACTGCTTGTTGTTGTTCTTCGACAGCTGCCGAATGAACTTCACCGTCTCTTTTGGAAACCCCGCAAACCCTGCCATACCGGCGATTACACCACAGCCGAATGCCAAGATGGCTCTGAAACCGCCGCGCTCTGCAGCGCCAGCGCTTCGGGCGGTGCGCGATTCGTGTGAGCGCGTGGGCGAGATGCACATGCTAGCCCGTCGTCTCCGATCGGGTTCCCACACCACAACCTTAGAGGCTTGCCATGACCTACTTTCGACTTTCAGTGATTTGTATCGGCCTACTCGGCCTGTCCGCGACCGCGTGCAGCAGCGCCAGCACCCCCGACGCAAGCGGTGCGGGTGGTGACGGGGGCGCAGCAGGCGGCAGCGGCGGGACGGCGGGCGGCATGAGCGGCGGCGGAGGCTGGCCCGCTGGAGGATCAACTGCAACCGGTGGCAGCGCGATGGGCGGAAGCTCTTCCGGCGGAACCGGCGCCGTGGGTGGTGAAGCCGGCGCCGGCGGCAGTGCTGGCTCGAGCGGGAGCGCTGGCTCTGCCGGCAGCGCGGGGTCCGGCGGCAGCGCGGGGAGTACACCCGGACCAACCGGGTCGGAGTGCAATTCGGCTGGCACCTGCACGCTGCACAGCGACTGTTGCAATTGCCTGGCGCTCGCTCCGGGCGAAACCGCTCCCACCTGCACCGAGACCTGTATTCAAGACAAGTGTTCGGAGCTCGGCATTACCCAGCCTTCATGTACCGCCGGTCGATGTAGTGCGGGCATCGACTGCGACCACTCCAAGGTCATGTGCAAGGCACCAACGCCGAACTGCGGCCCGGGTGACGTCGCGAGCGTCGTCGGTTCCTGTTGGGGGCCGTGTGTTCAGGCCGAGCAGTGCAAGTCGGTGTCGAGCTGCACAGCCTGCCCGACTAAGACCCTGTGCGTTCAGAACGAGGGGCTGACCAAGTCGCTGCACTGCGTTCCGACAATATCTAGCTGCAGCCCGCTGAGCTGCGGCTGCGCGAGCGATTTGGTGTGCACGCCGCCGTTCTCGACCTGCAAGTCCGGCGGACCCAGCACCGTGGACGGTCCCGACATCACGTGCACGTGCCCCAGCTGCTAGCCTCGGGGCGTGACGATACCCTCTCGCC
>JAUIKB010000162.1 GCA_030430975.1 Polyangia bacterium | reverse complement strand
CGCCCGACCCGGCTTGCCCGCCGGTTGCGCCTCCGGAACCGGCTTGTCCGCCGGTTGCGCCAGACCCACCGGATGCGCCAGACCCGCCGCTGCCGGCGCCGTCGTTAGCGCTGGCACCGGAGCAGCCGCCGAGGATGAGAGTCAGGGTCACGAATGGGATGAGCGTGTTCATGCCCCGATCCGGTGCAACCGCCGTGCCAGCTCACAGCGTCACAATCGCCCTCGGGAAGCCATGGCTGGCGCAGTCTGGCACGTCGCATCGGGCTATCGCCGAACGGGACTGACATGGGCGTCACGAGCCGCCCATTCGTAGACGTCTGCGGCTATGTCAGCGTCTGCGGAACTTTTCCGTGTAGGACGAGGCGGACCGCCTCGTGACAGCTGCGCGATGTCCAACGTTCGCGTATCGGTGCTGCAGCGACACGCACGAACGCGAGGATCGGCAGCGCGGTATCGTCGCCGCTCAGCGCGGAACTTTCTTCGAACGCGACGGCGCACGTCTTGATCAGATGCGCGATCACGATCGGCCGGGTGCGCGTATCGGCGAGCGCGTGATCGGCGAGCGCGTTGTGGAGAGCCGTTCGATCGCCGCCACTGCGCAGATACGCCTTCGTCATGGCGACGGAAATCTCCGGGCGCCTGGCGTCGATCGTCGCGACCAGCGCATCCAGCTCGACGCCGCCCGGCTGCGGTTCGGCCGGGGTGCGTGCGCCGTCGAGTGGCCGAGCATTGTTGATGAAGCGCGTGAGCTGCAAGAGCCAGTGCAGCCGAGCCGGTGCCCGATAGCGCCGCATGCCGTGGCGCACGGCGTGGGCGAACGTCAGGATGTGGGTGACGTCGAGCCAGCCTTCCTGGACGTCGTCGGCGCGGTCGAGCTCGATTTGGAATCGCAGAATCCGCGTGGCTGCCGCGCAGCTGAGCTCGTCCAGGATCGCCCGCTCGTCGACGCCCGCCCGAAGAGCATCGACAACGGCGTCGAACGCCTCCTCGCGGCGGCTGTCGAGCACGACATCGCGAAGCCCGCTGCATGTCGCCGTGGCGTCCGGTTCGTACCCTCTCAACAACGGGGCGCTCCGCTGTAGACGCTCACGAAACCACGCCCATTCGGGCAGTGCATCCTCACGCGTCTGCAGCATGACGCTCGTCAGCAGACCGGGAAGCAGTCGTGCGGCGTATTCGAAGCCGCACCTCTTCAGCAAGTCGAAGCCTTTCGTGACGTAGATGAGCCCGTGACCGAACCCGATGAAGTGTTCGGTGCACGCATGGAGCAGCCAGCGCTCGCACGTGCCAGCACCGTCCCGCTCCAGTGCGTGTAGCAGCAAGGCTTCGGCGGTCGGGAGATCCTCGCGTTCAACCGCGGCCGCGAAGTCATCAAACGCGGCGTCCGATGCCGGCGTTGGCGTTGGCGGTGCCGGTCGAGGGCGCGGCGGTCGGCGCACGTTGGTCTCCGCGCAAAGCTCGAGCGCTTGCATCAGAGGTAGGACGGCCGCCTCGCTTGGATGGCGATCGACATAGGTCAGCACGTCCGTCGCCACGGGCAGCACGTGGGTGCAACCGTATTCGGCGCGTTCGGCGTCGTGGAGCGCCGCCGCCAGCGCGATCGAGGACGGCTCGACTCCCAGTCGAAGCAGCCGCACAGTGTCCCGCGCCATCTGTCCAATGCGCCGCTCGCGGATGGCTTCCAGTAGGCTGGCCCGGGTCTTGCGAATCTGTTCGTCCGGGTCTGGGCGGATCAGCTGCACCTGAACGTCACCGTTCGTGATGCGCGCTGGAAACGTCCGCGCGGATTCGTCGCCCTTTAGGCACGCCCCGGTCCGCACGTCGAACTTGTAGTTGTGCCACTGGCACGTCAGCGCCTCGCCGGCGAGCGTTCCCTTCGACAGCGGATAGCCTTCGTGGGGACACTGGTCGTCGATGGCGCAGACCTCATCCCCGACCAAAAACAGCGCGACTCGACCGTCGTCGTGCTTGTGAACCGCCCGCCCCCGGGCGCGCAGCTCGACTTCGGTGGCAACGGTCGTCCAAGGCGTCTCTTGCATGCAGCGACGTTACGCTCCGCAGGCCCGGTCGCGGCGAGGAATGTTGATGGGATAGCGAGGCGATGAAGCGACAACCGTGGCTACGGTCTAACTACGGTCCGATATGGCCGGCTTGTCCCAGCATCGCCGAATCGGTCCAGATGCGCAGCGAAACACCGGCGGATCCCTGCTGATAGAACCGCGTCGAGTCGAGCACCGTGTGTTGGCTTCCTTCGTAGATAAAGGAATGGAAGTTGAGCGCGGGGCCGAGTCGATCGCGCATCTCGTTCAGGCCGCCCCGGAACTGATCCTCGGGCATGACGATGAGGGGGCCCTTGCAGCCCTGTTGATCGGTGCCGAAGAACAGTCGAATCGTGGTGTCCGCCGTGGAGCCAACGTACGAAAAGTTTGCTTCTGGGTACTTGGTTAACAGCGACTCCAAGTAGTCGGCGAGGAAGTTGTCGGTCGCGCATGCGGCGCCGCAGTCCTTGAGCACGGTCTGATCGAGATTCCAGGTTGTGCGCCAGTTGTCCTGGAGACAACCGCCGACGAATTGGTTACTCATGGGTGGGGCGGCGTCGTTGATGACGTCCACGGGCGCCGAGAAGAACTGTTTGACGTTCTCGTAGTTGGCGATCGCTCCGAACCCGCCGGCGCTCGTTCCGGCGAGCACGACCCGCTCGACGTCACCGAACGTCGCCGCCACTCGATGCATGGCGGCCGTCACGTTGGCGTAACCGGTGAAGCTCCCGAAAGCACCCGTCGGGTTGTTTCCGGCGTGCACGTCTCCCGTGCAGTACGGGATGAACACCATGTGGTAATCGGCGAACGGGTTGTCGGGGTTCTGAAGGTCGAAGATGCCCGAATTGCCTTTCAGGCTAGTCCACAGATTGAAGTCACCGGCGCTGTACCTCTGGTAGAGGGTGGCCAGGCAGGACCGCGGACTGATACAGGCACCACCGGGCTGTAGGAAGATCATTAGCTTCGTAGCGCCCATTTGGGGCCGCGCTCCGATGCCGGTGGGCGACCCGTCGCGACACGCGGTTCCAGCCACGTCGGACCACGTCCACTGGCCGTACTCGACCTCCAGCCCCGGACCCGTCGCGGCGGTTTGCGGAGGCGCTGCACCGCCACCGCCACCGCTGCCGCCGCCCGGCGTTTCGCCCGCGCCGGGCCCCTCAGGCGCCTGGCCTTGCGGCGGAGGCGAGGCGGTGCCCGTCGTGGCTGGCTCGGTCCCGGAATCACCGAATTCGCGTGCGGAACCGCTGCAGCCCAGCGCGCTAATCGTGAGCACCAACAGCGCCAACCACGGCCACGCCCCAGCTCCTCGCCATGAATCAGCCTGAAATCGCACCCTCATGCACTGAGTGTGTTCGACACTTTCATGCAGGTCTGCATCTTTCTTTCAGATCGAAGCTCGATTCTAGCCAAAGCGAAACAATGTGGCTGGGGCGCCAGCGACGGAGAGACGAAGGCGGTGTATGAGGTTGGGTTATGGAAAATCAACTGGTCAGGGCCGCGATCGTAGGGGTGTTGGGTGCGATGAGCGCCGGGTGTGGGGGTGCGGAGGCTGAGCGCGTCGATGCAAACCGGGCACCGATCATCGACGGCCGTCCCGCAACGGCGGGCGAACTGTTCGGCACCGTGGCGATCACCGATCCGATGACCGGCGAACCCTCCTGCACCGGTACACTGATCGCGCCGAGCGTCGTGGTGACGGCTGCCCATTGCGTCGTGGAACAGGACGCGATGACCGGCGCTATCACTCGCGAGTTCACGGCCGATGAGCTCGACATCACCGCTGGCGAACTGACGCCGGTGAACGCGACCGCCGACAACATCTGGCCGGTCGTGCAAATCGTTCGTCACCCGGGGTATCCCGGTGACGGCAACCCCAAGGACAGCGAAGGACTCGGTCAAGAAGACGACATCGCCATGCTGATCCTCGACGGTCAGGTAGATGCCGTTGGCGTCGTGCCGATCCCGGCCCCGGGAAGCGCGGGCGCGATGCTCACGGCAGGCCAGACGCTAACGATTTCCGGCTACGGCAACCGCGACGAGGCGGGCAACGCGTTCGGCGATCTGTACATCGCCGAAACGCCGTTCGTGCGCTCCAACGGAAACGAATTGCTGGCTGGCGGCACCGGCAATCCCGATACGTGTCAGGGCGATTCGGGTGGGCCCATCTACGCAGTGAACGGCAGCGATGTGCTGCTCGTCGGCTCGACCGCGCGGGGTCGCGAGGACGCTCAAGCCACGTGCGGCGAGGGCGGCATCTATACGTTCGCGCCTGCCTATGCGCAGTGGCTTGCCGATAATTCCAATGGGCAATACGACGGGCCCTCGAATAGCGGTGCCGGCGCAGCTGGCGGCGCCGGAGGAGCTGGTGGCTCGGGTGGCGGAAACGCTGGTAACGGAGGCACGGCGGGCAGCGGTGGCTCGGGACCGCCGCCCAGCAGCGGCGGTGAGTCCGATGATGACGGCGGCTGCAGCGTCCGGGGTACGTCGCGTGGCGGTTCGCCCGGTTGGATCGGGTTGGTCCTAGCGCTGGGTGTCTTCCTGCGTCGACGTTCGTAGAAGATTACGGCGTCAGTGCTGCGCTGGGCGTCAGCGGCACTTCCGTGTTGGCCAGCTGGCCGGTTCGGCGCTAGACGTGCGTCGTGAATCCGTCGAATCGAGTATCCCGCCGCCTATTTTCCCGGATCGCGCTGATCGCCGCCACGGCCAGCGCTCCGCTCATGTCCGCCGCTTGTGGCGATACAGAGGCGAACAATGACAACCCGGGGAACGCTGGGGGCAACGCGGGTTCGGCAGGTTCTGCGGGGTCGGCCGGCTCGGCCGGTGCTGGCGGTTCCACGGGCGGCATGGGCGGCTCCGGGGGGACGGCCGGCGCGGCCCCGGTCACCGTTAACCTGCCGCAGCTCGTGGACGGAGTGGCTCTTGCGAACACCGCCGTCTACAAGTCAGTGCCGCTACATATCGAGGTGACCGGGACGATGGACGTGTCGGCGCAGCTCGACGGCAAGGATGTCCCCACGACGCCGGAGGACGGCGGGTTCGTCGCCGAGCTACCCATCGAGGGCGAAGCCGACGGCGAGCTACCGATCGTGGTGACGGCGACGTCCGCCGATGGCGAGGACGTTGTGGAAGCCAACGGGACGCTCGTCGTCAGCGCGCGCGGTACGCAGCTCACGGACTTCGACGTGGACGGTGCGGCCGCCACGCCGCGCCTTCATCGTAAAGGTGACGAAGCCTGGGTTACATTTGCCGATCGGAAAAATGGCGACAGGGAAGCGTACCTGTGGCGTATTGACGGCGCCGGACGCCCCGTTGGCGACCGCATCCCGTTGGTCAAGGCGAGCGAAGAAACCCACGCGGCGCGTACGGCGTTCGGCACCCAGGGCATCGGCATCCTGTATCAGCACTCGGGCGGTCCGTGGTCGAATCGGTTCAAGGTCGTCGACTTCGACGGCAACGAAGTCGTCGCGCCGATCGAGCTCGACCCCACGAACCTAAACGGTTCGTTCGGCGGCGAGATCGCCTACGCCGACGGTAAGTTCGTTATCGCCTGGCGCTCGAACGACGGCACCGGAGGCGGTGGCCAAGTCATGTGGGCGAGCATTGACGAGACGTCCGGTGACGTCGTCGGTCCCAAGGTCGTGGCGGCGTCGGGGGCCGGGACGATGGCCGATGAAATCGGCGGGTTCGAGCCGTTCAACAACGTTCACATCGCGTCGATCGGCGGCCGATCGTTCGTGACGTTTGTTCGGGGTCTCTACATGACGACGCCGGATTTCGAAATCCCCCGCAGCCAGCTGGTCATCGTCGAGGCGGACGGTACCGTGGGTGACGCGATGTATCTCGGCGGCAAGGCGGCGCTACGCTTCCATCACGAGGCGCGCGTGTTCAACCACGGCGACGGTGGCCTGCTTATGTCGACGTCCAACGACCTGCTCGATCCGTCCAACAACCCGCCCAAGCTACTCGATGGTCAACTGCTCGACCGCGAGGGCAAGATCGATCCGAAGTCGGTCCAGATGATCGACGCACCGGACGATCGCGGAGAGCCTTTCTTTTTGGATCATCCGAATCATAACGGCGTCTTGCTGTGGCTTGACCATCGGTCGTACACCGCAGACATCTTGACCGGCAGCATCCAGCTGATGGCGGCGCCCGTGAACGCCGACCTTACGGTGGGCGAACACGTGTTCTTCGATCACGCTGACCCGATCGCCGGGCTCGGTCAGTTACACGGCACCCTCGCCGGTACCAACGCCCTGTTCGCGTGGATCGACGACATCGGCGGCGTCACGATGCCGCGCCCGGAGATCTACTACGACTGCGCCTGGTACTAGCTCAACGGGCGAGTGTTGCAGAAGTTTGTAAACGTCGAGTAGTCATCGCCCAATGACGATCGCCAGCGCGACCGGCAGAGCGTGCCCGGCCTTCGACGATGTGTCTGGATGCACGGCGTCGGCGCCCGAGTCGGGTTTATCGGCGAGCGGCGATCGGGACTGCTAACCTCCGACGGGTGAGGACTCGATGTGATGGCTAACCGGCTGCGCCGGCGCGACGGCGAGCAACGCAGCAGAGCCGGCGGTGACGTAGCGTTGGGGACCTCACGGCGGTGTGCGCGAATCACGGCTGTGTGCGCGCGGCGGAACCAGGCCCGATGAGCATCCCGTACCACTACGTGAATCACACGAAGCGCCAGCACTTCGTGTGCGGGCTGTTCGGCTACTCCAGTCGCTTCAGTGGGGTAGGGCGCGGTCCAGGAGCGCGGATGTTCGCAATTGCGTGCAGCGATCGTGGGACGTGGTGGCAGGATGCCGTGTCGGTGAGCAACGACGAGGACCGTTTGTACGACGATGGCTATCGACGAGTCACGATCGAAGCGGAACTCGCGCTGATCGACGTCGACGGACTGGAGTTCCTACGCGAACGCGTGAATCGTTCCCCTAGCGTCTTTCACCACCTATGCGATTTCGCGCTCATCCTGCGGCGCAGCGACGTAAGGGAATTCCTCGACGACGTGTTCGGCGCGCGGAAATGGGAGGCGCGGTATCAGGCGGACCAGAAGCACACGACGAATTACTGGTCGGAAAGTATTGCTGCTACGATCGGGAGTGACGTTCGTTTGGTGAGGGGTCGCGGGTAGGACGGAAGACTGGAGCAGGAATACTTCGAGATCCTCTCGCTGCGCATGTTGATGGAGGCGACGTTCCATCCGAAGCCGACGCTCGGCGCCATTCAGCGAGCCCGTGCGCGGTAGATCGATCGACCGCGGTCTGCAGTGTTTGACCTCAGCGAGCCTCAAGCAGGCAGGCCACACGCTCGAACGTCGTGTGGGCAGTCGCTAACCGAGCGGGTTATTTAGCGAATAATATCATGCATTTAACTGTTCAGCTGTAGCCTTGTCTTGAAGACATACCAACTAGTTGGTATGTCCTGTGTGTGCCTAAACCTCAGGCAGCGAAAGCCAAGTTGCTCGATGCATCGCTCGCGTTGATACGTGAGAAGGGGTTCTCGGCGATGACGGTCGACGACCTGTGTGCCCGGGCAGGGGTCACCAAGGGGGCGTTTTTTCACTACTTTAAGAGCAAGGACGAGCTCGGCGTGGCGGCGGCCGAACACTGGTCGGCGGTGACGGGGGCGCTCTTTGAACAGGCGCCGTACCACCAGCCCGGCGAGCCGCTTGACCGAGTGCTCGCGTACATCGACTTTCGCCGGGGCCTACTGCGAGGCGAGGTATCGGAATTCACATGCGTTGTGGGAACGATGGTGCAGGAGACCTACGGTCAGCACCCGCAGATCCGAGATGCTTGCGCCGCGAGCATCTTCGGGCACGCCGGGACGCTTGTCGAAGACATTGCCGCGGCAATGGCGGCGCACGACCTGCACGATGACTGGACGGCGGAAAGCCTGGCGGCGCACACCCAGGCGGTGCTTCAAGGAGCTTTTATTCTCGCCAAGGCTAAAAACGACGTGGGTATTGCAGTCGAGAGCGTCGATCACCTGCGGCGCTATGTGGAGCTGCTGTTTTTACAGCGTGCAGATGTGAAAACCCAAACCACCAAGCTGAGGAGCAAACGATGAATCCAGTTGTGCACTTTGAGTTGCCGTACGAGAAGCGAGAACGCGCAGCGCGTTTTTACGAGGCCGTGTTCGGCTGGAAAACACAGTCGCTTGGATCTGAAATGGGCAACTACGTCCTGTTGACGACCGCCGAGACGGACGCGAAGCCCGGAGCGCTAGCGGGCACCATCGATGGCGGTCTGTTCGAGAAGAAGCCGGACTGGCCTCTGCAGTACCCCGCAATTGTCATCGCGGTACAGAACATCGAGCGCGCGATGCAGCTTGTGAACAAGGCGGGCGGCGAGGTGCTCGGCGAACCGCACCTGATCCCCGGCGTGGGCCGATATGTGTCGTTCGTCGATACGGAAGGAAATCGCAGCAGCATGCTGCAATCCGTCGCGTCTGAGACGTTTATTACAGGGAAGAAATAATATGAAGGTGATGGTAATTGTGAAAGCTACCAAGAATAGCGAGGCGGGCGTCATGCCAACCGAAGAGCTGCTGACCGCCATGGGCAGATTCAACGACGAGCTAATCCAAGCCGGGGTCTTGGTTTCTGGTGAAGGTCTCAAGCCCAGCGCGGAGGGCAAGCGTGTAGCGATCTCCTCGGGCGCGCGAGAGGTGACCGACGGTCCCTTCGACGCCACCACCGAGCTGGTTGCCGGCTTTTGGGTGTGGAAGGTCGCGTCCATGGACGAGGCGGTGGCGTGGGCCAAACGCTGCCCCGAGCCGATGCCCGGTGAGGAGACGCAGCTTGAGATCCGCCCGCTGTTCGAGATGGAAGACTTCGGTGACGAGATGACTCCGGAGCTTCGTGCACAAGAAGAGCGCCAGCGCGCCGACCTTGAGAGCGGCGCGTGACCGACACCAGCGACACGCCCAAAGTGCGCACGTGCCTGTGGTTCGACGGTAACGGTGAGGACGCGGCGGAGTTTTACGTCTCGCTGTTGCCTGACAGCGCCATCGAATCCACCATGCGACCCGACCCCGGCAAGCCAGCCTTGGTCGTCGAACTATCGCTAGCCGGCACGCCCTACATGTTTCTCAACGGGGGGCCGCGG
>JAUIKB010000161.1 GCA_030430975.1 Polyangia bacterium | reverse complement strand
GAACAGCACTCCCGTCGTGCTTCCCGCGAGTTCTTTCCAGGCGGTAAGCAGCTCCGCTTCGGGCGAGACATCCAGTTCGTCCCACCCGCCGGCGAGAACGAGCGTAGCTCTTAGCTTGCCGCTTTTATCCGGCTCTAGCGCAGCACCTACTGCGAGCGCCGCTCGCAGGAGCCCTCGCGCGCCGGCCGTCCACTGCCCAGAAAACGGCCCAGGCGCGAAGAATCCGATCGGCGCATCGGCGATCCATTCCGGTAGCGTGCGCAAGGCGGCCCCGCGTAGCGCGCTCGGCGATTTCTTAAGTTTCTTCTCAGCAAAGGCCTGGACGACCCGCGCGTATGTGGGATCCCCGACGGCGACGGCAATGAAGCGTTTGTCGACACTCACCAGCGTTTCGGGAGTCCCGGCTACGATACCGGAGACCTTTCGAATAGACGGGTGCGGAGTGGAGTCTCGGGCTTTGGACAGCAGTCGACCTTCGAACGCCTGGCTGACTGCGTCGGTGGATTTGGTTTCTACAGAGTAGAGCGTGGCCAGGTCGAACCCTGCAACCAGGGCGTGAGGAGCCGACCGCAGATCTACGCCGGTGGACTGCCGGAACCCACGCACGCGTTGGGGAGTCAGCAGCGCGCCCGCGGCCGTGCTGAGGGCTTTGTTTCTGAAGAGCGCTTCGGGCTGCCCGACGACCATCCAGCGTAGCCCGGCCGCGGGCACGTAGTCCGTCAGCGGCCCGTGGTGCAACGGCGCGGCAGGCGGCTTTTGTTGTGCCGTCGTCGGGGAGCGCGGCGTGTGCTCTGTAGCGGTGTTGGCGGTGCAGCCAACCGCTAGCGTTGCGAGCACCGCGCTTCCCGCCAGAGCCCCTCGTATGCGGCGAGGCCATGGTCTGCGAGGTTGGCTCATTCTCCCACGCGGATATGGCAAAACCGTCGCTTCTTTGAGCCGACTCGCACCAGGTACGTCTCGCCCCTAGCGAGCTGATGCGTGCCATCGACGACTCGCTCGGAGTTCACTTGGACGCCGCCCTGAACGATCATGCGGCGCCCTTCGCTTGTTGATTTTACCATGCTGGCAGCGGAGAGCGCCTTGGCGAGCGAAAGCGTGCTCCCGTCGGTTGGCACCACTATCGTCGGCGTATCGTCGGGAGCTCCTTCGCCGAGGTACGTGGCAGCGAACGTTCTCCAAGCCGAGGCCGCCTCGTCCGCCGAGTGATACGTCGTTACTAGCTCAGCGGCGAACGCGCGCTTTGCAGCGATCGGATCGTCGGCGTCGCGAAGCGCGCGGATTTCCGCTGTGGTCTTCGTGGACAGGAGTTCGAAGAACCGCCAGATGACCGCGTCGTCGATCTGCATGCATTTCCGGGTCATCTCCACTGGGGATTCTGTGAGGCCGATGTAGTTGTCGGCGGACTTGCTCATCTTTTTTCCGACGATGCGGTCGTCCACGAGCCTCGCGTCGATGCCTTCGAGAATCGGCGTGGTCAGCACCATTTGCGGGCGCTTCCCGTAGGCTTTCATCAGGTCGCGGCCGACCATCAGGTTGAAAAGCTGATCGGTGCCTCCGAGCTCGATATCGGCATCTAGAGCGACCGAATCGTACCCTTGGAGCATTGGGTACAGCAGCTCGTGCAGATAGATGTCGCGGTTCTGCTCGAAGCGCTCCTTGAAATCCCGACGCTCCATGGTGCGGGCGACGGTGCGGCGCGACGTCAGCGCAATCACCTCGGTCAAGGCCATCTCGCCGAGCCATTCGCTGTTGTAGCGGACCTCGGTCTGGTCGCGATCGAGGATGCGAAATGCCTGCTCTGTATAGGTTTCGGCCGCCGCCAGCACCTGTTCACGAGTCAAGCGCGGTCGCATCTCGTTTTGGCCGGTTGGATCACCGACCATGGCGGTGAAGTCACCGACCAAGAAGATCACGGTATGTCCGAACTCTTGAAATTGCCGCATCTTCTGCATCAGCACCGTGTGTCCGATGTGCAGATCCGGCCGAGTCGGATCGAAGCCTGTCTTGACCCGGAGGGGTTTGCCAGCTTCAAGGCGCCGCTTAAGATCCTCCGCCTCGTGGAGCTCCACGGCACCGCGCGTCAGCAGCTCAAGCTGGTCGTCGATAGACGTCATGACGTGAGCCTACCTCTGCCGTGCAGACGTCGAGATGAAATCGCGGGTGGCTAGCTTTGGTGCGGACCACCACCCGATGGCGCGGCGCCGGGGCTGCCGCCAATGGTGGGTGCCTCGGCCGGCGGCGCGGGGGCGGCAGGGGCTACAGGTGCGCTGGCGGCTTGTGCGGCTTCCAGCTCCCGCTGCTTGCTCAAGTTGACGAGTTCTTTCAGCTCTTTGCCAACTTTGAAAAAAGGTAGTCGCTTCGCCGGCACTGGAACTGGCTGTCCCGTGCGGGGGTTTCGCCCGTCGTACGGCTTGTAGGGTCGCACAGTGAAGCTGCCAAACCCTCTAATCTCGATGCCGTCGCCGCGCTGCAGCGCCTCGGTCATGGCGTCGAACACACAGTTCACCACCATTTCTGCCCGGGCTTTGGTCAACTCCCCTCTCGCGGCGATGGCCTCGATCAATTCGCTCTTGGTCATCCCGTCCTCCAGTGATGATGGTTTCTCCAAACCTGCGAATTGTCAACGGTTTCTCGGGCCGGGCGGCTTTCGCATGGGTTGACGGTATTCCACAGGATAGGGAGGTTAAGTTGCCGGATTTATTGGGTTTTTGGCTCGATATAGTCGACTGCGACGGGCCCTTCCGCTCGCAGTTCGACCCGGCGGCGCTTGGCGGCACTCAACGTCGTGGAGCCACAGCTCCCCGCTCGAAGGTCGAGCCGGCTCCCGTTCAGGGAGCCATGACCGTCGCCCAAAGCTGCCCAACCGACCGTGATAACATCCGAATTCGACTTGATGTCGAGGGTGATGTCGAAGCCATCCGCGCCTCCGAGCGCCGCGCCGGCACCGGCGCACGGGACATACACCGGGTGGACGTAGCCCGCGCGGACCGCTCGGACCGGCCAGAGGTGCTCGGCTTGTATGCGCCGGCGAGGCTGGGCCGCT
Organism: Polyangia bacterium; assembly: GCA_030430975.1. Taxonomy (GTDB): domain Bacteria; phylum Myxococcota_A; class Polyangia; order Polyangiales; family Polyangiaceae; genus JAUIKB01. The sequence goes on along the minus strand of JAUIKB010000161.1, from coordinate 6,132 downwards.
TCGATCGGCAGATTCAGGAGCTGGGGCTGCCGCCTGCCGCTGAAGTCGAAAAGGTATCGATAGGCTGGCGGATCCCCTAGCGCCTGCACGAGCCAGCGGTTTTCCTCCCGCGTGCCGTCACGCGCGACGAGGGGACCGGGGCTTCGCGGATCGTGACCGAGGTTGAAACCATGGTCGGTCCTCACCAAGACCAGATTTCGAGTCCCCCCGGCCGCTGTGGCGCGGCTCGGCTCGAACATCGGGCGCCCCCCTTCTCGGTCCCGCAGCTCGCGATGCCCCGCTTCGCTGGATACACCAAACCAGAGCAGGGCTAGGCCGACGCCCATTCGAGCCCGGCCGAGGCGGACCAGTGCAAGTGCCAACAGGACGTGCTCGAACGGTAGCGCGTCCGCCAGCAGCCGCGCACCGCCGCCCGGGTAGTTCCCGTCGAAGTAAAACGGTACGTACGCGACCACCTGCGCGCCGACCATCAACAGCAGCAATGTGATGGGAGCGACGTCGCGGCGTGTGGAGAGCTCCTTCGCGGCGAAGCCGAAAGCCAGTAGCGCGAGGGGCGCACAGTTCGCGAGGTCGGTAAGGTGCGGTCCGATGCGGCGGGCGGTGGTCCCCACCGCCTCACGCCAGCCGTAGCCGTTTGGCATGTACTTCTGGATGAAGTCGCCGTGCTCAAAGCGACACCCGATATCTGGCCCAAAGCCGTAGCTGAAGCAGCCGACCGGGCCATCGGCGCGCGCGTAGTACTCGAGTTGAGTGGAGCGGAGCCAGCTACCCGTCGTCACGTACTGGTGGCCGCCGAGCAGCGCTAGCCCAGGGATCGCCGCTACTGCGCATGCGGCAAGAGCACGCGGATTGCGGAGCATAAGGCCTAAGATCACGGTTCCAATGAACAATCCCGTGACGGGGCGCGTCGCTATCAGCCAGCCCATGCACAGGCCGGTTACAGCTCCGTAGCTCACGGGTCGGTCATGACGTGCGGACAAAGCCGCCGAAAGCGCCACGATGGCCAGCAACGCGCTCAAGCCGTGCGACATGGTATCGGCCGTGTGGTAGCGAAGGCACATGCAAACCGCCGAAATGGCGGCTGCGCATAGTCCGACGTCTGCGTTGAACAGCTGCTTGCCGAGTCGGAAGGTGGCGTGTACGAGCGCGGCCGCGAGCAAGGGCCCGAGCGCCATCGGTACGCCCAGCGCGGCAGCGGGCGCCAGGACTGCTGCATACCCGGGTGGGAAAATCACGGACAGGTGATCGCTCGGAGTAGTGAGCAAGAACCGCCCCGTAAAGGCGTACAAGGGTCCGGGTACGTCGAAAGAGAGCGAACCGCTGGCGAACGTCCTAGCTTGAAGCAGGTAAGCGGTCGCGTCGATGATGCGTGGCCCGCCGCGAAGGTATTGGTGAACGTACGCCGCGCTGGCGAACGCAGCGAGCGCGGACAGACCCCACACGTACGCACGGTAGTGACGTTGGCGCTTGCTGCACGTCCGCTGACGCCACGCCCAAATCCACAGTGCTATGCCGAGCGCTGCGGCGGCCCACCCAAAGGGCGACTGCGGAAGCGTCGGCGCCCAGCTCAAGGCGATTGGAGCACCCACGCGTGATAGAGAATGCGTTCACCGGCTTTCTGGCGCAGGGTGACGGTCAATCCCTCTCGGACGCGGGCGCTGGGCACGGGCACCCTGACTTCGGACCACTGATCCGAGCGACGCAGGACGACTACCTCCAATAGCTTTCCGTCGATGTCGACGGCGATCTCCGAGCGCTGGGCGGGAGCTGTCCGAAGCAACAGTTCAGCGCTTGAGCCCGCGCGTAGGTTGCCGAATCGAAAGCTGGTGCTCGCGCCCTGGTGAATCGTGCGGCCCGCATCCCACAGGTCCCGGCTCGGCCGCTGAGGATGAGCGAGCATCTTCATCTTCACGTATCCCACCGCGCCATCGATGCGGTAGTCGTGTTGTTTCTCGCTAACCAGGTCGGCAACGTCGAGTTCGTCTCGCACCAGCGGGTGGTCGACACTGTTGACAGGTCGCTCGCTACCGTTGAGCGGTCGCCAATCAGCGCGGTAGATGACCTTCGACAGGCCGCCGCATATGACGTTGCCTCGGACGGGCACCTCGACGAGCTTGCGACCAAACCACAGCGGAAGTGTTCCCCACCACGATGGATAGAGCGCCATGACGTCGGGGCGGTGTTCGGGCGGCATGCGCTCGATCAGTTCAAGAGATGCTGGCACGCCCCACTTAGTCGCGCGCGCGAACGGGTAGTCACCGAACCCACCCAGCCCGATGATGTCGAGCCCGGGCAGATCAGACGCATAGGTTAGCGCCCCAGCATCGCCGACGAGCACACGCCTAGGTCGAGGCTCAATGCGCCGAAGCAGCCTTCCGGCAACGATGTGCTGGTCGCGGATATTGCGGCTCGCGCGCCCAAAGAACCACACCTGTTCGCGAAAGCGAGGCGCCTGATTGATCCCGTAGACGGTCGCCGCAGCGAGGCCTAAGCCACTCAGCCCGAGGCGCGTGAGCCGGGCGCGGCGGGTCTTGCCTATCGGGCTTGAGATCAATACACCCAAGCCCAGGCCTGCGCACAGCATCAACCACGCGGTCGCGGGCATCGTGTAGCGCTCGTTTTGCCAGCGCACTTGGCCGTTCAAAGCGACGATCATGATCCATGCGGCGGCGGAGAACCAAAGCAATAGGGCGGCGCCTCGCGTACGCCTAGAGAATGTCGCGATTAGCGCGAGCGCCCAAATTATCCAGCCAAAGCCCGGGACTTCCGACATGTGATAGTGCGTGATGCGCAGCACCTGATATTTCAGGTGGAATTTCCATGCGTCGATCACCGCGTCCCGATTCAGGTGCGGATGATGCAGTTCGAGTTTGGTAACCGCGCCAGCGCTGGAGGAGTCCCCGGTGAAGTGTTGGTTGGCGGCGGCGTGCGCGACGAGCAGCAGCGCGGCTGGCGCGCCTGCTATGACTAGCACCCACAACGCAGACTTAGCGTTGCGGTGCCGCCACACGACCCACGCGGCTGAGGTCCCCATCAGCGCGACGACGACCGCTGCCTCGGGTCGCGTCCCGACCAGCAGCAGTCCGCCGGCCCCCAGCCCGCAGGCCAAGCCGATCAACCGACCGTTCGATGCGACATCCTGAACATCACGGGCGGAACGAATCAATCCGTCCCAGGCCACGAACGCGGCCCCCCAGAAGCCGAGGAAGAGCGCGACCTCCATTCCACTGAAGAGTGTCCAATTCAGCGCCCCCACGCCGAACAGCGCCAGCGGCGCGATGTAGCTCGCGTACCACGGCAGATTGCGAAACAGTCGGCGCGCCGCCAACAGCGTGCCCATGATGGAAACGCACGCGACGACTCCCGCCCACAACATCAACGATTGGCCGCGAAACCCGACCCAGTAACCCAGGGCGAGCACCGGCGGGTAAAGCAGGCTGGTCCCGCCGCTGGAGTAGCCGTTGCCCTCGGACCATTGGAACGGATAGCCGCGCGCCCACGCCCTGGCGAAGTCGAAGTGGATGAACACGTCGTCTAGCGGTGCCGACCATTCGCCGGCCCCACGCTGTTGAGTCGCTTCGATCAGCGTGCTCGGCGACACCGTGGTCATCAGTGTCTGCAGGCGCATCGAGCTGAAGAAGAGTCGCGCGACGGCCAGGATCACGACCCCGCACGCAGCTGCATAGAGCCAATACTCCAGCTGCTCGAATCGCCGCGCCCGCGAACGGTTCTTCGCGGAATCGTCACTGGGCGTCATGGGGTTCGTCACAGGAGCGTCTTCCGCCTACATCGGGGTGTGGGTGTCGGGAAGCGACATTTACCCACACCGGCGGCACCCCGCGACACGCCCGTTCAGCGGTTCACAGCCTACAGCCGCAGCCGCGCTTTTTTTGTGTTCTCGCTTGCTTGCGGGCCCCAATTGACGCTCTACTAACCGCCCTTGTTTAGTCTTTCCCCTCGCCGAAAAGGGCGGACAACGAGACCTTCGTCGAAGGGTTCACTTTCCTAGAATGCGCTGGTTTGTAGAAGTCTCGCACGTCGGCGATGACGTGGAGAAACTCAAATACTGTGTCGATGCCAGTCAGTGGCAGGCGGCGCTTCAAGAAACACGCAAGCTGCGCGGCGATTCCGGTGCGCTCAGTCGGTTTTCGATCGAGCTGTTGGACAACGGGTATCGAGCTGTCGACCCGAAAGCCAAGGTTCGGTATGTCGTGCACAAGGCTCCGCCGGATGCGCCGGTAACCGGTGACAAGCCAGAAAAGCTCGCGGCTGACGCGCCCGTGACGTCCGGACCGGCCACGGTCCCCCCGACCTCTAGGTCATCCGCTGCGCCACCTCCGCGATCAGCTGCTCCGCTTCCCAAGACCGCGCGAGACGCGGGTGCTCAGAAGTCCTACCCAGTCCCCGATCACCTGACGGGCGGAACGCCTCCGACGTTTCAACTGCTGCGCAAGCGCAAGCAGGAGCCGACCGACCGATCGCCCATCGCTTATCGCGAGTATGCATACGCGACGCCGGCGGATACGACACCTGCCGCTGCAGAACTGCTGGCGTGGACTCGCTTCCGCGAGATTGCAGAGGAGCTCGCCCAGCGCCCGCCGGGCAAGTTCGTGCAGCTAGCGGTTTTCGATCATGAGTTCGATGCTCGACCCCTGCGGCCACCGCTGGTGACGTTGGCGTGGAAGGACTGGCGCGGCGCGCCCGTGGTCCAGTTCCCCGGCAAGAAACCGAGCGCCTCAGGATCAGCGTCAGCGGCGCCGAGTCCCGCGTCGGCATCCCCGAGCGCTGCGCCGTCTTCCGGGCCGTCCGAGACCATACCCGCACCCGAGCCACCCAAACCGGGCGCGGCAAAGGCAGCGGCCGAGGCCAAGACCGCCGACGACCCCGCCGCCGGTGCTGACGGCCCGGTTGTTGAAGTCAGGACGCAGAGTGGCGCGTTCGTCGGGCCCGGCAATGTGCCGCCTCAGCAGCCGCTGAGCGAAGCGCCCGGCGCTCCCGTCGAGGAACCGGTGGACGAGCCCACCGAACAGCCGTCGCCTGCGCCGGCGGCGGCTGCACGGCGCAAGAAGCCGAACGAAGACCTGATCGGTGATCTGTTCGAGACGATGCACCAGCTTCACTTCGTTTCCGACGTGGTCTCCGGGACAGAATTCGTGCTGGACGTGGTGAAAAAGACCCTGCCGAGCGCTGCGGTGGTGATCCATGTTTTCGACATTGATAATGGTAAGTTCGTCGTTGTGCGTGCACACGGGAACAAGCTCGACGACGTTTTGATGCAAACCACGAGCGGTGATGATGGCTTCTTTGCCAGCGCGCTGCGTCGAACGCGTTGCACTCGCGTAGATGACGCCTCCGGCAACGACCGCTACCAAGACGGCATTTGGAAGCGACTCGACGTCCAACCCGAATCGGCGTTGTGCGGCCCGGTGGCTCTGGGTGGTCGCTATCTCGGCATCATCGAGGTGGCGAACCCGGAAGGTGGCGGCCCGTATTACGAGTCCGAATCGAACGCGCTGGACTATATCTGCGAGCAGTACGCTGAGTTTCTAGCGCAGCGACCGATCGTAGTGGACGCAGAAGTCGTCCTCGGTTCAAGCTGACGCGCGGGCGCACACGACATTCAGAGCCGTGGCCCGCTCGAAGCGAGCTGAGTCATGGCTGATCGAACGCGCACTGAGCGGCTGCTAACGTTCCTTATGCTCCCGGCGATCATCGTCGCCGTGGTGGTTCTGATCGCGGTTACCTTTCGCACTAGTTTTCAGCTAGAGAAGCTCCGCGAACAGTCCGTTGTCGAGGCGAGTCTCTCGCTTGCGAACGAGAAAGCCGATCGCCTCGATAAGCTGATCATCGAGCAGGACAACGCCGTCGCCAACGAGGTGGATATCCGCAACCTGGAGTCGCTGAAGACCGATTGGCTGGACATCGCCGCCCGCCAAACGCCGACTGTTCGCGCGGTGCTCGTCGTGTTGCTTAGGCGACCGCTGCGTGACGTCATTGCGTTCGTATCGCGCGCTCCGGGGCCCGAGGACGAGCAGTTTCGCCGGTTGCTGATGCAGTCGATGATCGGCGACATGAAGCTCAAGGGGGTGCCGAACGAGCAACTCCAGCACCTGCATAAGAACTACCGCGGCA
>JAUIKB010001171.1 GCA_030430975.1 Polyangia bacterium | reverse complement strand
TCACATCCGCGTACACGACGCCCGGCAGCTTCGCCGCCTCTGCCTGCTCGATGAGCCGCTGCGAGGCGTCGCGTGCTGGCGACCGGCTTTCGAGCACCAGCAGCTGCATGAACAGTCGGCGATCCATGAGCTGCGGTGCGCCGTCTTTCGGAGCGCCGCGCTCGCGGACATCCAGTTGCGGTCCGGTCGACGATTCGGATTCAGCCATTGGTCACCGTTACACCGAGTCGCACCGGCGACCAAGCCTTGGTGTCCGCCGTCTCACCGACACGCCTAGTCGGCGCGGGGGAAACTGGTAAGCTCCCGCGCGATGTCACAGCCACCCAGCGGCTCCGATTCGATGGATAGCGGTAGCAGCGCTGATCGCGTGTTGCCGCTAGGCATGCGGGATCTGCTTCCGGACGAGGCGCGCCGCTCGGCACGACTGCGTAGCGCGGTGCTGCGGAGTTTCGAGATTCACGGCTACGGGCGTGTTGAGTTGCCCGCGTTCGAGTACGCTGACGTCATCGGAAGAGGCCTTGGCGAGCGCAACTCGAGCGCGATGCTTCGGTTTGTAGAGGCGGATAGCGGCAAGCCTGTGGCGCTGCGTCCCGACATGACGCCGCAGGTGGCTCGCCTGTTTGCCACGCGCCTCCAGGATTGGCCGCTGCCGGCGCGGCTCTACTACCACGGCTCGGTGTTACGACGCCCGGCCCAGCGTGCTCGACGTCGTCGCCAAACGCCCCAGGCCGGCATCGAGCTGCTAGGCGCGGGAGGGCTGGCTGGCGACGCTGAGGTGCTTGAAGTCGCGGCCTCCACGGTTAGCGCGACAGGTTTGGGCGACTGGACGCTCGACTTGGCTCACGCCGCCATCACGCCCAGCTTATTGACCAACGTCCCGCAGGGCCTGGCGCGGCGCATCCTCGATGCACTCTCCCATCGGGATACCGGTGAGCTATCGAAGCTGGCGCGGCGCGCGGCGCTACCCAAGCCGCACGTTGCGGCGTTGGATGGCCTGGCTGAGCTGCATGGCGACCTCGATGTCTGGCGTGAAGCGGAACCGCTGCTGGCGGATACGCCGGCGGCCGCAGCCGCGCGGGAGCTTCAAGTCTTGCACCGACTAGCGGTCGACCGGCGGCTGGCTCCGCGCATCAGTGTGGACCTCGGCGAGCTGTGGAATTTCGAATACTACACCGGCACCATGTTCCAGATGTACGCCGAGGGGCCCGGGCAAGCGTTCGCGTCCGGAGGTCGGTACGACAGCCTGCTGGGTAAGTACGGCAGCCCCCGCGACGCTGCTGGGTTTGCGGTCGATCTCGATTTGCTTGGCTGGGCACTCGATGACCAGTCGGGTGGGGGATACGCAGCGACACGACTGGTCGTGCGCGGCGGGAATGGTGAAACGCTGCGCTTGCTGCGCAGAGAAGGCATCGCGTGCTGTGGATGCACCGCGGACGCGACGCACTACGCGCAGCGTTGGGGGTTCAGTCACGTGCTCGATGTGCGAGCTGGCGCTGCGGAACTCATCCGGATGCTCGACGGCGTTCACACCGAAATCGCGTGTGAATCGCCAACTGCCATGGTGGCGGCGGTTGCTCGCCACTTGGAAGGATAGACATGTCATCGGTAGCGATAATCGGCGCCCAGTGGGGCGACGAAGGCAAAGGCAAGATCGTCGATATCTACACAGAACACGCTCAAATGGTTGTGCGGTATGCAGGTGGACCTAACGCCGGTCACAC
>JAUIKB010000160.1 GCA_030430975.1 Polyangia bacterium | reverse complement strand
GTCGCGCATGTGCTCCATGCCTGTCTCGCCGTCGGCCAGCACTTCGCCGAGGGATGTGACGGTGATACGCGATTCAGCGACGCCCTGCGCCACTAGGTAGTTCTTAACGGTTTCAGCGCGTTCCTTACCAAGCTCCTTGTTCTCGGGCTTGGTGCCACGCATGTCGGCGTGACCGATCAACCGTAGGTGCTTGTTCTTTAGCGCGTCCTCGACCTGCAGGCACTGCGCGAACTCGCGCAGGATGCGGCGGTCGCGGGTCATGAGATTCGTTCCGTTGTAGTAAAACATAGCATCATTGCCGTCGCGCATCTCGCTAACAAGCGTCTGGCAAGCCGGTTGCATCACGTTGTCGTCGGCCGTCGTCGCTGGGTTTGAAACGTTACGAGCCGTGGCGCCCGGACCGTCCGAGACAGTGGGCTGCGACGGCGACTGCTCGCGGATATTGATGTTGGGCTGGCTCGCCAGATAGTCGTAGCCGTAGCCCTCGACGAAGCCGTCGGACTGGCGGGCGTCGTTGCCAAAGGCGGTGTTGGTCGGGGTGCCGCTGGAAGCGCAGCCGGAAGCGAGAACGAGAGCGAGAGTAGCGATGATCGATTTAGTCATATGAGAGTCTCCTGTGAGTTAAATTCTTGGATGCGTCGGGTCGGTCGCTGGACGTTTACAGTTGTTCGACGAGGACGACGTTGACGCGGCGGTCGTGACGTTGGCCGATAGCTGTTTCGCCGTCGGCGAGCTGCTCGCCCATCGACAGTGCACGCATGCGGTCAGGTTCGACGCCTTGGTCGATTAGGTAGGTCCGAACAGCTTCGGCGCGCTTGGCGGCCAGCTGCCGGTTCTTTGAGTCGGGGCCGGTGCGGTCTGCATGACCTTCGATGAGCAACGCGATGTCTTTCAGATATTCCTGGTCTAGACAGGTCGCGAGGTCGGTGAGCCGGGCTTGATGGGTGGCGGTAATCTTCGCCGAGCCGGGATTGAACGTGACGTCCCGACCGTCTTCGAATCCATCTAGCGTGCGCTGGCAACGGTACGCGGGAGTGTCAGCCAATTGGTCGTCGCTGCCCGCTTCGCCAAATACGACGAACTGAGATTGCCATCTCTGGGTAGGATCGTTGACTCGCTGCTCAGAGATGGCCGCTGTCCTAACGGGTTCGCCGGCGACCGTCCCAGGCGTTGTCGACTGTGTCGTTGTGCAGCCCGCCAGGCACACGGTGCCCACCGCGGTCGCGAATCCTTTCCATATAGTTTTGAAGTTTGTGTGTTTCATGGGTCCTCCGGGGTGGAAAAAAGATTGCGGGTCCACAACCCGTTGATGACAGACAATGCGAAGTCCGTGCCACGCCGGTTTCGGGCCAAACCGGCCTGTGAACGCCCCAAAATGGGCCGTTTTGTGTGACTTTTCGCCGCAACGGTGCGCAGCGGGGCGAAATGCCTCGCAGCGAGCACGGTGCTTCGCGTGTCTCCGCTATCATCGGCGAATGGATGATCTGCTGGCGTTGTCTGCGCGCTACATCGACGAAGACATCTTCGAGGGCCCCGGTTCCGTTAATCGCATCAACATGTCGCTGAGCGAGGTCGCCGACGGCGTCGGATTCATCGAGTCGTTCTCGAACGTCGTGGCGTTGGATAGCGGTGATGGTCTCGTCCTGTTCGACACCAGTCTAGAGATGTTCGGTCCGTCGATCGTTTCATCCTTGCGCGGCTGGTCGACTGAGCGTGTGGGCACGATTTGCTACACCCACGGTCACGTTGACCACGTGGGCGGCGCGCAGTCATTCTTGAACGATGCGAAAGAACTCGGACACGAGGCGCCTGCGATCGTGGCGCACACGGGCGTGGCCGCGAGGTTCGACCGCTACGAGCTGACCAACGGCTACAACGGCGTCATCAACCGCCGTCAGTTCGCGGCGTTCGGTAGCGCGATGTTGGGTGATGGTGAGGGCAAGTGGGGCCCGAAGAGCTGGGTGCGTCCGCAGCGGATGTTCGATAAGCGGCTGTCGCTGTCGGTTGGCGACCTGACGCTCGATCTGCGGCACGCGAAGGGCGAGACCGATGACCATATGTGGGGCTGGATTCCTGAAAAGCGCGCGGTGTGCGCCGGCGACTTCGTCGCTTGGGTGTTCCCGAACTGCGGCAATCCACAGAAAGTCCAGCGCTACCCCGCGGAGTGGGCGGCGGCGCTGCGCGAGATGATCGCCCTCGAGCCGGAACTACTGCTCCCGGCTCACGGGCTCCCTGTCGGCGGTAAAGAACGCGTGCGGCGTGTCCTCGACGACCTGGCGACAGTGCTAGAGTCGTTGGTGGCGCAGACGCTCGAGCGCATGAATGCTGGACAGACGCTGGACGATTGCTTGCATGGAGTGAAGGCGCCGGCCGCACTGATGACGAGGCCGTATCTACGCCCCGTGTACGATGAACCGGAATTTGTCGTACGGAATATTTGGCGCCTGTACGGGGGCTGGTACGACGGCAACCCGAGTCGCCTCAAGCCAGCGCCCGATGCCGCTGTCGCCCGCGAGGTAGCGATGCTCGCAGGCGGCGCTGCTGAGCTTGCCGAGCGCGCTTCTGCGCTTTGTGATTCCGACTTGCGTCTGGCATGCCAACTCGTCGAATTCGCCGCCCAGGCGGCGCCGAGCGATGCCGAGGTGCACGCCGTTCGACACGCCATCTACTCAAAGCGGCGGGACAGCGAGTTGAGCCTCATGGCGCGGGGCATCTATGCCACGGCGGCGAACGAATCGGCGACGCGCGAATAGCGTCCTAGCCGTGTCGAGCTCGGCGGAATCCGCCTCACAACTGCACAACAGGGACGCTCTCGAACTTGACCATGGTGCTCCGCGGAGCAAGCGCGGTGCAATCCGCGCATCACGGGGAGACAGCCGAAAATGTAGGGCGCCGGGGACACGCGGCCCGCCCGGGAACAGCCAGGTCCATCCGGCTAGACCGGTGGTGCCGACCGCGTGCTACATATCCAGATGCCGTGACGCGTCGTTGGCTGATGATTGTGCCAGGTCTGTTGACCGCCGCTGCGTGCTCGCGCCTGCTCGACTTCTCCGATGTGACGGGCGGCGCGGTCGACGCTGGCGATGACGCGGCCGCTGACGGTTCGGGCGGTGAGGGCGGCGCTGCAGCGGGTGGCTCGTCCGGTGCCGGGGGCAGCGCAACGGGCGGCGGGGGATCAGCGGGGGCCGGTGGGTCCGGCGGCGCAGGTGGCTCCAGCGGATGCGCCGCTGCTCTGACGGACTGCGGGGGGACGTGTGTCGATACGGCGTCCGACTCCGAACACTGTGGCATGTGCAATCGCAGTTGCGGCGGCGGTGACTGTGAGGCTTCCGACTGCAAACCGGTACGGTTAGGGGAGGAAATTGGTTGCCACAGTGTGGCGATTGATGGCGCTGGCACCTACGCGTACATCACACGGCTAGCCGGTGGCGGTGGTGTTTATCGTGTGGATTTAAGTACGGGCACAACGACTGCCGTCGCCACCGGCTACGCCCAGTCCGTTTGGATCGAGCTGGCCGGCAACGCCGTGTTCTGGACTACGGAGCAAATGGACGGCGCGGTTTGGAAGGTCGAGCTCACCTCCGGTGCGACGCCGGTCAAGGTGTATCCAAACTCGGGCGATCCGACGATGCGGCAGCCGTTCGGTTTGACCGTCGCCGACGGCTTCGTTTACTTCGCCGATAAGACGGGCGTGATCGGTCGAATTCCCGAGGCTGGCACCACCAGCGAAATCCTCTACACCGGCCTTGGCAAGTTGCTGACGCTCGACGTGCTGGGCTCGTGGATCTACTACGTCGAGCGCACAGCCGACGTCGTGAACCGGGTGCCGCTGATGCCGCCGGGCTCGCCGCAGCCGATCTTGACCAGCATCGAAAAGCCCTGGGGCGTGATCGCGCGCGAGGTGACCCAGGAAGCCGGTCTGGTGACGAATGTGTACGCCTCAACGCAGGGCGGCATGGTGATCGCGGGGGGTCAGACGAATGGAATGTTCTCGACGATACGCGTGACGAACGGGGGAGTGGCGATGCCGGGCGCCGCCGAGATCATTTCGGTCGGCGACCAGCTGTTCTGGGCCAACCGACCCATCAGCACCGGCGGCGGATCGATTCAGACGTACCGTTTGGGCGCTCTGGGCAATGGGACAGTCGTCGCCAGCGCGAAGCGCGCGACCGGCTTGGCGCACGCGGACGGATTCCTCTATTGGTGCGCTCTGGATAGTGGGCTGGTCAGGCTAAGGCTCTAGGGCGCAAACTCATGCGCGCCCATCGTGTCGTTTCAGCAGCCCGGGACGTTGGTCTTGAACGCCCTGTCCGCGTCGGCGTCGGTAGCGCTGTTCGAAAGAAATAGCTTGTAGTGGCGTCGCCACAGACGCTTTGCCACATCGCACTGTTTCGCCTTGGCTGCGCACTCCGAGGCTTTGCGGATGGCGGCGGACATCGTGTTGCGCACCACGGGTTCGGCGGCGGGGGGCAGCTTGGCGAGCTGCTCACCTTCGCGGATACAAGTTTTTAGATCGCCGGTCTGCGACGCTATCAATATCTTCTGCGTGGCGGCGATCGTCAGCTGAGACGTGGACGCTCGTTGCCCTTTGGTGGGGCATGTGCGCTCGGCCATGCGTGCGACTTCTTGATCGATCGTCGCGTCCGTAACGAGTCCTGTGGCGTCATGTTGTTTGTGAAACGCCACGCGAGCTTCGCGGTAGTGTTTTTTGCCGTCATCACACTTGCCTGCGCGCATCTCGCAGCGCGCGCGGAGTTCGAGGCGACGCAGGCGGCCGCCGGTGTCGAGTCGATCGGCTCCGTCCAGAGCGCGAAGGCAGCCGATGCCGTCTCCGAGCGAGAGTTTCTGGCCGGCGGATAGCTCGAGTTTTGCGAACGTGCCGAACCCACCCGGACCCGCCGTTGTGGTCGTGCTCGGGCCCGCCGGTGGCGCACCTGCGGTGAGCTGAGTCAGTGACAACCGAATCGGCACGCGGCAGCGATGCTTGTTGAACTCGGTGCAGTTCTTCAGGTCGCCAGCGCGTCTGACCGTCTTCGCCGACGTCGCGCGCGACCCGCTGGCGGAACCGATCGCGGGTGCCGACGCGCTGGCCGCGACCTTGGACACGTCATCCGAGTCGAGTTCGAACGCCCCGAGATTGTAGCGGCTCACAAAGTGGGTCGCGCCCGCACACGCCGGGATGTTTCCCAGTTCGTCAGCATAGAGCGCTCCTCGTGTCGATTCGCGCGTCGCGGCCACGAAGTACTTGAGCAGCAGGCCGCGGTCCGAGGAGATCTCGCCACCGAGTTCGGCGACCCCGAGCGGCAGCTTCGCGGACAGCTCGCTCTGGTCCCGAATTGCGAACGACTCGAGCGATCCGCTCGTCTCGACCGGTGCGCGGTAGCTACCGAGCCGGCCCGCGACCGATGAGTCGAAACACCCGTCGAGCACCGTCAGCTCGCAGCCGCTCAGTTTGACGACGACGACATCCCGCTGCGCGCGTGCCTCGAAGCGCGAGGCGTCGGTTGCGTCCCAGTCCACGACAAACAGCTGGTTCTCGTTACCGCTGGCCGTGCAGCGCTGTTGGCCGGCGGTTGTCTGCGCCATCAGATCGGCGTTGCGTCCTGCGCTCGGCCCGCAAGCTCCGATCGCGGCGACGCAGAGTAAGGCTCCCCATGTCAGGCGTCGATTCACGCTGCGGTGGTGTCACGACTCGGGGCGCCCATCAACCCCGCGGGCGCTAGTTTAAGCCGTACTTAAGTCTTGCGCGCTACTCCCGCGACCTAAGGATAATCAACGAACGCTGAGCGCCCTGCTTGGCGCCCTTCACTCGGACCAGGCGGGCGGCATGCGCGACAACCGACTGGTCGCGCAACATCGCGAGGTGTTCGTTTGCCATGCCGCGCACGTACGCAGGCTGCTTCGGATCGCTGACGAGTCGCTTCATCGCCGTACGGCAGCGGGTGCCCATGACGCTCAATGCCCAGAACGCGACATCGACCGGGATCCGTTTCGCGCCGGCCGCGGCGCGCGCAATGATGTCACACGCTTCGGGCGGCTTCCGGCGCGCCAGCGCAAAGATCGTGTACTCCCTCGCGAAAACGTTCTCGCCCAGCAGTCCCAAGACGAAGCGAGGATCGCCGCGCTCGGCGAGCGCCTCGACCAGCTGTGCCTGCTCCGTCATGAGGTGTGCACCACGCCGCACCTGGCGCGATGTGGAAAACCGCCGGGTGTGCAATCGACGCGCTAAACGCAAGCGTTCGGCGGCGAGATCGGCGGCGCCGGGCAACGCGAGACGCAGCGCCTGGCGCGCAGCGATCCACGGGGCGACCCCTGCGTCTTTGGGATCCCGAATCAAGGCCGCGATTTCACGCCGGGCTTTGGCGTCACCCAACGCGCTGAGGGCCGCCAGATGAAGGGCGCGCGTGATCGGTGAATAGTCGCGATGTGTCCGGCCACCGGCGATCTTCGGCGTCTTTGAACGCTGATGCAGCCACACCAGCAGCGTCCGCTTGGCCGCAGCGGAGGGCGCGGGGCGACCGGCGAGCCCGTCGAGTATCTCCGCGTAACGATGCCGATACGTGAGTACGTCGATGTGTATGAGCCCGGTGCCCGGGTATAATACCGGCATCAGCTTCGAGTAGCAGTGCGCGCCGCGTTGAGTCCGGAGCGATGCCTTGTTCACCTCCGCTCGGAGTTCGCGCGTGAGCTCGGTGTCGCCGAGTTCGAGGCGCTTGGCCAACATGGCGCAGCCACCGTAGGCAGAGTTCGGCAGTTTCACGCTGCGCGCCGTGAGCATGCCGGACGCGAGCTTGAGCACGCGCAGCGCTTCGGGTGTCGACTTCGTGACGAGGGGCAGCAGGTCCGTGAACAGTGATTTGTTCTTGGCGATGTAGGCGGGTTTCGTGGCGCCGCGCTCGATGAGCTCAAGCGCGTAGCGTTGCGCGAGCTCCGCGTCGATTCGGAGCAGGCTGTCGAGGCTGTCGCGCCACTGATTGAAGCCGCGCGTCTCCGCCTGGCGCAGCATCTTAACGACCGCCGGACCGGACGGCTTGTCGCCCAGATCCGCAAGCGCCCGCGCGGCGCTGTGTTGATTGCGCCTCAGCTGTCCTTGTCGCCATGGTTCAGCGTCGCTCGGGATGGGACGCTTCAGTTCCCTGCGAAGGACAGGTATCGCGCCCTTGAGGTTGAAGAGCCCGGCCGCGTCCATGTTGTCCTGGCGCCAAGATTCTGCATGGTTATGTCGATAGAACCGCGCGCCGGGGGGTGCGCCGATGGTGCGGATGATGCCCGCCGTTCCGCGTGGCGTCCCAACGCAGCGCCAGTCGTTGCGGCTTTCGTTCAACACCACGACCGGTGGCGGCGGTGGCTTCGGGCGGTCCCGCGCGACTCGTCGCGACGGCATCGGATCGCGTTCTGCCACATCGAAGATGTCGTACTTCGCGACCGTGAACCGCGCCGAGCGCTTGGACGGCAACGGTTGCCAATCGTCGGGCGCCGAGCGCTTTTTTTGGTTTGGTTTGGGAAGTGCGATCGGCTCCTCTTCGTGACAATACGCATAGCGTTCGCCACGGCCATCCGCGCTTCCGGTCAGCGTGCACAGGAGCAACACGAGGCGAGCCGCGCGCTTCATCGCTCGACCTCGTACAGTGCCGTTTCAGCGGGCTCGCGTACGTCGCACGCGATCGGTACATCGGGTTTGCGTGAACTGATGAGCACGCTGGCGGCCTGCGTGCCGCGTTCGGCTTTCACGCTGTAGCGGGCTTCGGCCCACAATTCGTTGTCGATGACGTCCACCTTGTGCACGTACAGAGCCGTGTCGCTGGAGAAGTTGAGCTTCGGCAGCGGGAGCTTCTCGTTCCGATTCGAGCGTCGCCGATATAGGCCGCGCCCGGTGGCGATCCACTGCGTGCCCTGGCCGTCGCTGGTGACGTCCATGATGCCCTCGCGGATGCCGGTGTCGATAGTCGACCAGCGTTTGCCGTCATAGTGCGCCAAGTATGGGTAGCGTTTCTCCGGCTCCTCGAACGGCTCGTAGGCGGCGACGTAGATCGCGCCCTCGCTGTCGGCGTGGACGTTCACGTTGACGATTCCGTCAAGGAAATTGGTATCGGGCAGTTTGGTGACGTTCCACGCGCGGGCGCCGGGCGCGCCGATCGCGATCTTGATCGTCGTCTGAGTGTAGTTGACCGGCTTATCGTCGTCGCAGCGTCCGGCGACGATCAGGCCGCCAGCGGGCGTCGTGGTCCACGTCAGTGGGACGAAGTCGAGCTGCTCGCCGCATGCGTCGCCCGGCACCTCGGGCAGATTTCGTGCAGCGGCGGGGACCGTGACAGGGTCGCTCGTAACGCTCCAGCCGGCATCGTACCGGTAACCGTGATGGGTTCGTTCGAACAGCGGTCCGCGCTTTACCAAGCTGTATCGCACGGACGTGCGTACCAGCCATGGCTCATTCGTGCTGCCGCCGAGGCGTAGCTCGCCGCGAACGTAGCCGCGTCCGTCGGTCGGCAGCCCTTTGAGCAGTGACCGCCGGCGGAACGCGCGGCCCCCACGCAGTTCGGCCAGCGTTTCGGCGGTGGCGACGTGATCACCCGGTACCCAGCCGGCGAGTACGCGACCGTGATCGCCGTAGACGAGGAAGCGTCTCGCACCGGCCGCGGCGACGGACAGCTTGGGGCACGCGCCTTCGGCGAATACGTGTAGCTCGTTGCTGACGGCTTTGGGACCGTTGTGGTTCGCGTCGCGCGGCTTGGTGCCGCTGGTGCCCGCGCAGCCGGCGATACAGACGAACCCCACCGTTCGGAACAGCCAACGTTTCACCCGGCGACGATACCATCCGGTGATGGGACGCGGATTGGCCCACGGCTGCGTTACGTCTCTTGACGCAAGAAACTCTGCTGACAAGAAGCTCCGCTAAGAAGACCGACGGCACTCCTGGCCGATCGAATCGACGAGCTATCGGCACGCCGTGATGCGTGCTGTACTTCCCGGAGATGAGGTGTGGCATGCGGCATTCGACAATGGTGGCCCTGTGGTGGTGCGCGACGGCGGCGGTCGCGTGCGGTGGCTCGGTGGTGAGCGGGGGCGACGGCAGCCAGGGCGGCGCAGGCGGCACATCGAGCGGAGGGTCTGGCGTCGGCGGGACGAGCACGGGCGGAACGAGCGTCGGAGGGACCAGCACTGGCGGGACAAGTACCGGCGGCACAAGCACG
>JAUIKB010000159.1 GCA_030430975.1 Polyangia bacterium | reverse complement strand
AATCGAACCATCCGGCGCGAGCGCAAGGAGAGGTCCGCCGCTGTCGCCGTAGCAAACGCCGCTGTCACCGTATACGCGAACGAAGAACGGCGTGAGCTCGCTGATCGGCTTGGTCGTGAAGTACTTGACCCCACTGCTGCCGGTTTCGGTCTGCCCATATCCGCCACCCTCGGTCTGAGTACCGATCCAAGAGTCGTCCAAGTTTTCCGTATAGATCGGAATCGGCTCGACATCAGGCGCAACGCTGAGAGCGCTCTGCTCGAGTTCGAGCAGCGTCGTGTCGTTCGCGAATGAAGCGCCCTGCTGGTAACCGGCAGCGTGATGAACCGCCTTGATGCGAACACACTGATTGGGGTTGGCATTGTCGTGACCCATGCAGAACTGCGAACCTGCGTTGGTGTTACAGTGATGGGCAGTCAGCACCCAAGTCGGCGTTATGAGCGTCGCAGTGCAGCCGCTGATTTTGCCGATCGCTAGGTTCTGACCCGGCGTGAGCGGCAAGAGCGTCGGTGCGTTAGTGCCGTTGAGAACCTTGTACGTCTTGTCTTCCGGAGCCAACTCGGAGCTTTGCGGCATCTCACCGGGGCGAAGATCGCCGCACTTGTCCTGGCCGGGCGGGAACGATCCGCCGCCCTGACCACCCTGACCACCCTGACCACCCGGACCTATCGCGCCGGCACCATTGCCGCCGGGAGGCGCGTTGCCGACGTTGCCTCCACCGCCCGCAGCGAAACCACCGCTGCCCGGCAGTCCGGCGCCGCCTCCCTGCGGGCCGCCGCCGGCGCCGAACGGCGGAGCGTTTCCAGTACCGGTGTTTTGATTCCCAGTCGCGTTCCCGAGAGCACCGTCGGTCGCGGCGCATCCGACGGCCAAAACGGCGATAAAACCCAGAATGAAAGAGCGCTGCATGATGCCGAGACTACCCGCACCGGCCGACCGGTCAATCTTGGGTCGTGCGTTGTCGCACCTCTGTCTACCCTGGGCAGAATTCGCGCAGGGCGAGCGGACAAACGGTTCCAAGCGGCCTAGACGTTGACGTTCATCCTGGAATTCGCCGCGTCGACGAGCGCCCGGAACAGCCCCTTGCCGAAGGCGTCGTCTGCGCTGCGCTCGGGGTGCCACTGCACTCCGACATAGAACGGTCGCGAGGGATCATCGACGCCCTCGATCAATTTATCATCCGTGGCACGGACCGTGACGCGCATCTGGCCCGCATCGCTGATCACCTGCTGGTGATTTGAGTACACAGCATAATTCCCTTCAGGAAATATTTCGGTCCGAACGCAGCGGCCTACTGTATGCCAAGCCCGGCTGTGCCTGGCGACGACTTCCGGGGCATGCGTCGATGGCATGTGTTGCGAAAGGGTGCCGCCCGCCCTCAGGACCATGAGCTGCATGCCTAGGCACACGCCGAGGACCGGCAGTTCGGGCGTCTGCTCGGCCTCGCCCAACAACGCCAGCTCGAACGCCTGACGCCGTGGGTCCATGAGCCGAGCCTGGGGATGACTCGGCACGCCGAACTCGCTCGTGTCCGGGTCGACCCCACCGGTGAGCACCACGGCGTCTACTTGTTGCAAGTACAGCCGCGCCAGTGCCGGGTCGTGGGGAAGGCAAAGCGGTAGCCCACCGACCGCCGCGACACAGTCGGCGTAACCGGTGCCGACCTCATAGCGACCCGATGCGTGCGCGTTGTCGACGTTGTCCAGCGTGATCCCGACAACCGGACGTCTCATCGCCGTGCCTCCGCAGCACGGCGGGCTTTCGTCGCTGCCCAGCCACAAATCGGGCATGTCGTAAGATCATGGCCGCGTGCCGGACAGTATTCGCGCCCGAAGAAGATGATCTGCAGGTGCCGTCGATTCCACGTATCCCGTGGAAACACCCGCTTGAGATCGCGCTCGGTTTGCTGAACGTTCTTCGCGCGCGAGAGTCCCCAGCGCGCCGCCAAACGGTGAATGTGGGTATCGACAGGAAACGTCGGCACGCCGAATGCTTGAGCTAGGACTACAGATGCGGTCTTGTGCCCGACGCCGGGCAGCTTTTCCAAGGCGGTCATATCCGCAGGCACGCTGCCTGCGTGATTCGTGACTAGCTGCTCAGCCATCGCCTTG
Source organism: Polyangia bacterium (assembly GCA_030430975.1). Classification (GTDB taxonomy): domain Bacteria; phylum Myxococcota_A; class Polyangia; order Polyangiales; family Polyangiaceae; genus JAUIKB01. The sequence continues at coordinate 7,090 of JAUIKB010000159.1, read as the reverse complement.
AGGTGCTTGGCCTTGGTCGGCGCCAGACCCACCTCGCGAATCAGATCGCGCAGCTCGACGACCGATGCTTGCGCCATCGACGCTGGGTCTGGCGCGCGCCGAAACAGCGCCGGCGTTACCTGGTTAACTTTCTTGTCGGTCGTTTGAGCGCTCAGCAGCACCGCAACCAGCAACGTGAACGGATCGCGATGCGCGAGGGGCACAGGTGTTTCCGGGTAGAGGTCATCCAGCAAGACCCCGATCTTCTCCGCCTTTTCAGTTCGACGCACCGCGGGTGAAGCATGCACCCTACACCTGGCGCGTCCCAGCGTTTTCCGTCTACGCCCTGGACAGGCTTTGGCGCGAAGCACCGAAGTGCTAAGGGCCGCGCCTATGAAGTGGACGCCGGGCGCAAGCCGCAAAGACTTGGACGATCGGCGCGGACAGACGCGCCGCGGAGGCCCCGCGCTGAAGCTCGGCCTGGGCGGAACGGTGCTCGGCATCGCCGTCTTGCTTGTTTTCGGCAAGGACTACCTGGGCGTCACCAAGAGCCTGAAGGGCGCAGGCGGACCGATGGCGGGAACGAGCGCGTCGATCGCGCAGAGCCCTCAGGAAGAGAAACTCGTCGACTTCATCGTGTTTGCCTTGAACGACATTCAGGACACGTGGCAGCGCGAGTTCAGCTCAGGGAAAGTCAGCGCGGCACCAACCAGCCCGGATAAGCCGGGCGCTACGCTGCGCAACTACAAGCGCGCCAAGCTTGTGCTCTTCCGCAATGAGGTCGATTCGGCATGCGGCTCACAATCCAAATCGGTCGGACCCTTCTATTGTGGAGCGGACAACAACGCCTACGTCGACTTGAGCTTCTACACGGAATTGAAGCGTCGTTTTGGCGCTCCGGGTGACTTTGCTCAGGCGTACGTGCTCGCCCACGAAATCGGACACCACGTGCAGAACATCACCGGCATCTCCGCCCGCGTCAGGCAGATGAAGCGCGCTGAACCGAGCCGCAAGAACCAGTTCTCGGTCCGCCAGGAACTGCAAGCGGACTGCTTCGCCGGAATCTGGGGCCACTCCACCAAAAAGCGCGATCTTCTGCACGAAGGCGACATCGAAGAAGGCCTCAACGCGGCCGCCGCGATCGGTGATGACCGGCTTCAGAAACAGGCGACCGGCAAAGTGACTCCCGAATCCTGGACGCACGGTTCATCGAAGCAGCGGATGAAGTGGTTCACCGTTGGGTACAAGACGGGCGACTTCGCCGCCTGCAATACCTACGACACCGATCGCCTCTAGCCGACCAGCTAGAGCGGCGGCATCTTACCGCGAACGCTGGTCAGCGTTTCCTTCAGCACGTCGTCGGGCTTGCGCAGGCACGCCCAGCAGTCATCGGTTTTCTTCGGACCGCAGCCGCGCTTGTTGTAAAACCGGCGCATCGCTGGAATCGCGCGACGGTCGCCGTTCTCTTTGATAGCCGCAAGGTGCTTCTTGGCGTCCTCGCATTTCTCGACACGCCGGAGCAGGAGCACGGGGGCCAGCGCCTTTGACGACTTCGGCTTAACGTCTTTCGTATACAGCAGTTCCTCGGCAAGCTCGGTTGTCTTGTTCTTTCCGCGCGTGCCCGTCCAGATCTTGTACAGAAAATCGTTGCCCATATCACCTTTCAATGTGGTGAGCATGAGCAGCAGGTCGTCCGCCACTTCGCGGTCTTTCGCGAACCCTAGGATCTGTTTGATGGTGTCCTTCTCCTTGCCAAAGGCCGGCAGCAGATCGATCTTTCGCTTGATGTCGGCGATCTTCTTCCGCTGACGCATGCCGCGCGCATGGGCGAGCGCGACGGCTTCCGCGGCGGTTCGCTCGGTCGCCTTCTTCTTTTCGAGCGTCTCGACCGCTTCGTCTTCGTTCTTCGCCGCGCGCTCTACCAGCGTCAGCTTCGGAGGCGCCGCGCTAGGCGCCGAGGGGACGCTTGAGGGCTTCGCGGAAGCAGACGTCGCTGTGGCCACTTTGCTTTGGTCCCCGCATGCAGTGAAGCCCACCGCCGTGATGAGCGCACCGACCACCGCGCCACCGGCACCGAGTAGGATCCCCTTAACGGCTCCTCCGCCTTTCGGTCTAAAATCAGGAATGCTCGGTGGCGCCGGAGCGGCGCCAGGGGGCTCAGCGGCCGCAGGCAGCTCACCACCGGGCGGGGGGGGCGCCGCCGGAGGCGTGCCAGGCGGCGGAGCTGCGGGCGGCGGCGCTCCCGGAGGAGTGCCTGGGGGGGAACCGCCCGGCGGCGGTGCGCCGGGAGGCCCTTGCGGCGGGCCTGGCGGGAAAGGTTGGGACATGCGTCGATTGTAGGCCCGGTTCGGCCGGGTTGGCTAAATTGTCCGCAATTTGGCCAACCCGCCCGATTTCGGGGTCACGCGACCCGCCCTAAGCAAGAATCGTCACTCCCGCTGTCGGTCAGTCATTACTCAGCGGAAACTCGGTTGGTACCGGCGGTATCCCCTCCCGCCTGCGGCTGTGATAGGCTTCCTCGATGACTTCGCTGCGCTGGTTAGGACGGGCAATGCCCTTTGCCATGCTGCTGATTCCCGTCGCCGCCGTGCCAGCGTGCGCGACCACGAGCGCGGATCCGGGAGGGGCTGCGCCCGGCTGCTCTCAGGCACCTGATTGTGCGAGCTGCGGCAACTGCGTGGATAGCTGCATGTGCCAGAGCAGCCTAGCTGACCGCTCGGTTTGCCAAGCGCAGTGCGCCGGGCCCCCGGGGTGCACGATCACCCCTGATTGCGGCGGCTGCGCGCAAAAGTGCTTCGAGCAGTGCATGTGCGTCAAAGCCGATCCCCAGGCCTGCGCTTCGGGCTGCGGGGCGGGCGGCGCAGGCGGCACGAGCTCCGCAGGAGCCGGCGGCACCACCACGGCTGGAACGGGTGGAACCATGACCGCCGGCGCAGGCGGCACCATGACCGGCGGCACGGGCGGCACCATGACCGCCGGCACAGGCGGCACCACGACCGCCGGTACGGGCGGCACGTCAGCGGGCGCCGGCGGGATGGGGGGCGCCGGCGGGGGTTCCTGTCCGGGCGCCCTGATGATTCAAGACCCGACCTGCAACGCGTGCGCCCAAGGGGCCTGCTGTACGCAGCTACAGGCCTGCGCCACCGGGTCCCCGTGCGATGATCTCGGGCGCTGCATTGCCACACGCTGTTCGAACACAAGCAATGTAAACGCCTGTGCAAACCAGCTCTGCGCATCAGAGCTGCAGGTGCCCGGAGCGCTCGACGCTTACAACGCCACGGGCGAGTGCCTGTGCACGACCGGTTGCGCGACCGAGTGCGCCGGCGTGTGCAGCTGATCCGGTCCGCGGGCCGATAAGAGGACTCGAGCGGCTGTTCCCACATCGAGAACGGCCTCGATGCCGCGAGCAGGGCGTCGCGCCACGCACAGAAACCGATGGGATCGGTTTGACGACCCGCCCCACGTACGCGATCCTGATCTCGTCGCCATGAAAAGCTATATCCTCGTCGGGCTCCTTGGGTTAGTCGCCGCTTGTTCAGCGGGAGACGGCTCGCAACGCGAGGGCAGCCCGCTCGTCGGAGGCGGACAGTGCATCGTCGGCGGGGTCTGCAACGCTTGCGCGGGTTGCATGAGCACATGCCTGTGCCTGGACCTTGAGATCCAGGACTGTTCTTCGGCGTGCGGATTCGCAGACGGCGCCGGCGGTAGCCAAAACGTCGGCGGCGCGGGGGGCCAAGGCGCGAGCAGCGGCGGTGGCCAGGGTGGCAACGGTGCCGGCGGCGCTAGCGGTGGAACTGCGGGAACTGCCGGAACGAGCGGCGGAACCGCAGGAACAGCGGGCACGGCCGGAACAGCGGGCACCAGCACCGGCGGCACCAGCACCGGCGGTACGGGCAATTCGAACTGCACGTACCCGCCTGGCCCGTACGGCAAGCTCGAGGGCGACGTCATCGACAAGTCGCTCTCGTGGACCGGCTACGACGACTCTGGCCAGCTTCGCACGATTACGGCAGAGGAATACTTCGACTGCGACGGTTCGAAGAACATCAACGCGCTGTTGCTGATCCAAGCTTCGGTTACGTGTAGCGCCTGTCGAAGCGAAGCCGCCTCGCTGAACGACGAAATGGTGAGCTGGGCCCCGTTGGGCATTCGGTCACTCACGTTGATGATTCAGGGCAATCAGCAAACCGCCGATGCCTGGCGCACTACCTACAACGCCCAAGGGTGGTCCGTCGTTGGCGACCCAACGTTTAGCTTCGGCCTATCGGGAAGCAACGGCTTGCCTATCAACCTATTCATCGACACGCGAACGATGACGATCGTCAAGCGCAGGAACGGCTATTCGAGCGACTTCTCGCAGCTCGAGGCGATCGCCAACCAAAACAAGTAACGACTAGCCCCGTCGAACTCGCCGCGTCGAACTAGCCCCGTCGAACCAGCGCGGCAGAATCGCCAGGTGCAGCACCGGATCGGCGCCTGCTGGAAAGCGCGGATGGTCGCGCGTCACAACCGATTGGTTGCCGCTACCCAACCTGGGGTCGGGTGGCTACAATAAGCCAGTGGGAAGCCTCGCCGTTCGCCTAGCTCGGATCGTGGCCACCTCGGCGGTCATCGCTTCAGGTGGATGCGGCCCCGATCCCGGCACGCCGCCCATCATCACCGAGTTCGCGTTGAGCCAAGGCGACTATCGCGTCAATCGAGCCGCGAGTCTCGCCGGGCAGCTACGCTTCGAAGACCCCGATCGAAACGTCCGCTCGTTCGTTCTTTCCGTCACTCCCCCTGGCGGAACAGAGAAGGACATCGCCACACGGGTACTGTCCGTCGACGGTAGCCTGAACGGTCTGGTCACGTTCGATGTGCCCTACACCCCCAAGGCCGCCGGCGAGCATCAAGCGACGGTCCGAGTTGCCGACGCCATCGAGTTGGTGTCCGATCCGGCGCGCCGCCCGTTTACCGTCGCGCCTTAGCCGAGCAGAGTCCGGGCCCAGCTACTGCGCGGCGACCGACTCCTCGACAACCCGCTGCACGACTTGAGCCAGCATGGCGCGGTCGGTTTCGTCAACCCGCGGAATCCGCGGCAGGTGCACAAAGCCGAATCGTACGCCGCGTGCCGCGACGAAACCGAGCACGCGGTACAATACGTTGTTGCACACGTAGCGTCCGGGGTCGTCGCTCAATCTGACGTCCACACCATCGTCGCGAATCGCACGGACAATGCGCTCGACCGGGAGCAGGCTGGTTCGCTCAGAGGGACCGCTCGCCACGATCGGTTCGTGATCACCCACGATGCCTCGATTGTCGGGAACGCCGCCGGCGATGTCCGATGAGGCTTTTAGATTGTATCCCGTACGCTCGATGTCGACCACTGAGCGCCCCTGACCGAACGAGACGACGATGTCGGGCTGACAGCGCTCAATCGCACGCTCCACGAGTGCCGGTGCGGTGTCGAACTCGACTGGCAGTTCGAGCTTCATGACCGAGATGCCGGCGACCTGACTCGCGTCGAACGCGCGTACGGCCGCAAGCGAGCTGTTGTCGGTGGTAGCGTCCGCCGGAAACGGTTCGAACCCGGTGAGCAAGACCTTGGTCGTGCCGCTCGTAAACGCACACTCCGGCTCCGCAATACCGAGCGTTACTCGCGCCGAGCTGTAGGCCTGGCTTCCCTCCACGGCCTGGACCAAGACGGGCGTCGGCTTGGGGCATTCCTGCAACAGGTCTACCATCGGAACCTTCCACAGCGCGCGGAACTCGCCCTCCTCCCGCGTGGCACGCCCGTCGGCCAGCATGGTGTTGAGCTCAGCCGTGCGATCCACATCACCGCACCTCAGCGTGAGCTGCGTAAATTCGCGTGGATCGAGCAGCTCGATCTGTACCGGCTCGGTTGGTACCGGGCCACTTGGCGCCGCGATCGTGAGCCGCCGCGTGGCGCGAAAGATCTCTACGTAGGCCATCTGCAAACTCCCGGCGCCCGTCCACTCGACCTGAACGCTCAGCTGCGCGTTGCGATAGTTCGTAACATTCAGTCCTACGTTCTGATAGACGCCCGCCACTTGAAACTCACCCCGCGCGACCTGGCGCGTTCCGATCACAGCGTCGGCATCGTCGCGCACGGTAATCGTCAGCAGCGCGGTATCCTGATCGCACTCCGAGTCCTGTGGGGCACAGATGACGTCCACGGCAGCCCGAACGTTGATCGCAAACCGCCCGCGACTGATGGCCTGAGTCGTGGCCGCGCATACGGTGCCCGGCGAGTCCGACGACGGTCGCATCCAGCGACCGCCGGGCACGTCAACGCCCGTCTCCGGGCGGCATGTCGTCTGTGCATCGAACACCTCCGCACCTACCGGATGGCCCAGAGCGTCGAACTTGCCGTCGAGGAAGTCGTGATACAGGCCGCCGAGCTCGCTGTCCTCATGGAGGCGAGGAGCTTGCGCTGGCTCGGGCGTGGCCTCCGGTGTTGAGCCGCAGCCGCTCATGCCGACCGCACACATCACCGCACACATCGTCCACGGCTGCCGCGCGCGTGACCAAGAGGACTGCATCGCGGCGCAGGTTAACACACGGGCTTGCGGCATTCGCCGATCGAGGTAGTTTGGTAGGTTGGAGTCGCCTTCTGCTTGGGGCGCGCTAGGAGGCACAGATGAGAAGAACCCGCACTGCCATGGTCGTTCTAGCCAGCAGCGTCCTGATGTTGAGCGCATGCGAGGGGGACGACGACGACGGCAACAGCAACTCCGTGGATGGCGGGGCAGATGCATCCGGCAACGTCGACGGATCGGCCGGTGTCGGCGGGACAAGCGGGGCCGGTGGCGGCTCGATGGGCGGGTCTGCCGGCTCCGGCGGCAGCGCGGGCTCATCCGGGTCTGCCGGAATGTCGGGCTCGGCGGGCGCCGCCGGTTCGGGCGGCATCACCGACGCCGGCACCGAAGACGCGACGACCGACGAGGGCGCGGCACCGACGTACCTGCCTCCGACTCTGTTTTCGGTAGCGCCCGGAGCGACTGGTCTTTCGGGCACCGCCGTAGCCAGCGCCTCCAACCCCGAGAGTTCGGTGTTCACCAGCACAACCGGCGCGCAGACCGGCACGACAGGTACCAATACTCTGGCGCTC
>JAUIKB010001170.1 GCA_030430975.1 Polyangia bacterium | reverse complement strand
GTCAGGCCTTCTCGCGTGGCTCGCGTGGCTCGTCATCCACATCGCGTACCTGGTCGGTTTCCGGAACCGGTTCGTGGTGATGTTCCAGTGGTTCTGGAGCTACGTAACCTACCGCCGCGGCGCGCGCCTGATCACCGGCGACCGAGCCTGGGAACGAATGCAGAAGCTCGCGTCCCACGATCACGCGAAGCTGAAGCCTGCGACGCCGAGCCCCGATACGGCGAACGAGCCCATCGACGCGCCGCCGCTCTCCCGGGGGTAGACCGCCAGCGACGTCGTCCGCTACTTAGGCCGCCGCAGCGCGTTGTTCCCGCGCCAACTCTTGCTCGATAACTTCCCCGGCCGTCTCCTCCGTGAGATTCCAGCCCATCTTCTTGGCCCACCAAACCAGGCCGATGACCAGTGCCCGCTTATCCTCGACGAACGACGGTTTCTTGCCCTCGAAAGCGTGCCCGACGAACTGAAACGTCCAGCCGGTCGTAAACATCGCCGTCGCCAAAGGCAGCCCGACGATCGTGGCTCCTACAGGAATCGAGCCGGCGATCAACGGGATGCCGATCTTGTGACAAAACTGATTACGCGGGTCCTGATGATCGGCCGCGTAGTCTTCCATGAGCTGCGACCATTCGCGATTGAGTTTGATGAGGGCCATGATGCGTCCTTGTTAGTAGATTGCCACGATCGGCTATTGAGGATTGATCTTGAGGTTGGTCGCGAATGTAACGCGCAGCAGCGCGTCGACGATCGCCGCTAGAAATCGTTCGTCAGACACGACCGACTCCCCCAAGACGTGCGCGTGAACGCCGCCTTCGACCATGCCGAACAGGACGAAGGCGGTCGCTTCTACATCGCCGTCGAAGCGCCAGGCCGCGAGCAGACTGGCGATCCGGGTGACGAGTGCGCGCTCGGCGCGTGCCGTCAACTCTTCCAACTGCTTGTCCACATGGCGACGCTCGGTCAGCACGGCGTGCAGCTCGGGGTTCTCCCGATGGTAGTCGAGCACCATTTGCACCACAGCGCGCATCTGGACCTCCGCGTCCTGGAGCGGTCGTCGATTGTCGACAGGCTCGGCTTCGAGCATCCCGACACTTCGATTGGCAACGTACGCTAGTCGTTTCACCGCCAATTCGCGAAGCAGCTCATTTTTATCCGCAAAGTATTGATAGAACGTGCCCGTCGCGACCTTGGCGCGCGCAGCAATACTCTTGGCCGTCGCCCCCGCGAACCCGGCCGTCGCGAACTCGCGCTCGGCCGCGCGCACGAGAGCCTCACGGGTCCGAACCGCGCGCGTCTGACGCGGTTCTCGAGTCCGCAGTGCTGTGGGCTGACTGGGCACCGCGCTAGGCTAGCCAAACTGAACCCGACGTCAAGTTCATATTATATATAGTTGATTTTAATTACTATTTTAACGATCACGTCGGGTCTTGCGCGCAGCACCTGGCCAATAAAGCGCGGACGGCACGACCATGACCGCAGAGTCATGCGAATCCCGGCTCACGGCCTCGGATGGCCAAAAACACGCCACAAGTAGGGTCCAGCGTCGTCAACCCACGACACTCAGCGCGGGTTGGCGAACGGTTGTTCGCAGTTTTCCGCGAAAATAACCCTGAAGATTCCGGCTCCGCCGTCCGTCGGACTTTGCGACACTGGCGGACGTTATGCAGACCTCTCCCTTCCTCCCGATCGCTTTGGCGACCACCGTCGCAGCGGCCGTCAGTGTCACTAACCC
>JAUIKB010000158.1 GCA_030430975.1 Polyangia bacterium | reverse complement strand
GGCGGCACGACGAACTTGAAGGGCAAAGGCGTCCTCGCTTTCCAGCAGCTTTGGAACCTGAACCATCCCGAAGCGCCGATCGACGCGGACGGTGTGTACGGCAATCAGACCGGCACGGCGCTGTCGCAATCCCCCGCCGACGGGTTTCCCAAGGGCGCGGACTGCGCGCAGCCACAGCAGACGCTCGCGGCAGAGCTGGTCGCGGTGTACTCCGACCTGGACCCGGAGAGTAGCGGTGTCGCAGAGTTCCGCGCTTGCTCGGGTGAATCGTTCCATTTTAACGTGGAATTTAAGAACATTGGAACGGCAGAGTGGCGCGATGTCGCCGGAGGTACCGCGACAGGCGACAACGTGAGGCTACGGAGCCTCGGTGGTGCTGATGTCTTCTCGGGAGAAACCGAGTTCAGCATCAATCTGAACGCGAACCAACAGCCGTCGCCGAGTGGGGGCGATTGCAACGACGCTGACGGCTGTCAGCGAACGCTGTTCGTCGATGGTGACGGCGTAACTGCGACGGCGCCGGTAGACGTCGGCGTTGCCACGACGCGGGTTCAGTTGGTCGACGTGAGCCGGGAGATGTTCGGACCCGTGGCGACGCTGGCGGTGAACGTCGTCGACTGTTCTCAGCCAGGTGCTGGCGGCACGGGCGGTATGGGCGTTGCCGGGACGGGCTCAGGTGCGACAGGGGGCAGCGCTGGCGCAGGGCCGGGCGGTGCCGCGCAGGGTGGGGCAGGCGGGACGCTAACCCCTGGTCAGGCGCAGAACACAAAATCCCTGGGCGGTGAGGACGCTGGGTGCGGTTGTCGACTCCCCGCGGCGCCGACCCGCCGCGGAGCGGCCCCGACGTTAGTGTTGCTCGGGCTGTTGGCGCTGGGCCGGCGGCGACGCACTTAGTTGTCGGGCTTGAGCACGCCAGACGCCTTGAGACGTTCGGCAATCTGCGCGATCGCGTCGGCGTGAGGCTCGACCGATGACGTGAACTCAACGCCAACGCGCCATGGCCACATGTCCGCCTGCTTCGGTGCAGCGCGCTCTACGCGCGCTACCCGTGCATCCACTTCCTTTGCAGGTTCACCCTGCGCGCCCAGATACAGGCAGAGTCTGAGTGCCTCGCCGACCTTTATCTCGCTGCGCGTGAGCACGAGCGCTCCGGACATGCTGATGTCCCGGATCAAGCCCAGGTGCTTACCGTCACCGGTTCCGTCCAGATAGGCGGGGATGCACGTCAGTTCGCGGTTCTGCAGGCGCCGTTCGTCCATGCGGTAATCGTCGCAACTCCTCCCTGACCAGTCAACGCCAAGCGGCTGCGTGGCGGGCCCGAATGTCGGGCCCGCGCGCCCGGACTAGGCGAGTTCGATCAGGCCGGCGGCGCCCATGCCGCCGCCGATGCACATGGTCACGATGCCCCGTTTACCGCCGCGTCGCTCGAGTTCAGAGATCAGCGTTGCGACCAGCTTGGCGCCGGTGCACCCCAGCGGATGCCCCAAAGCGATCGCGCCGCCGTTGGGATTGAGGATTTCGTCAGGGATTTCCAGCTGCTGCTTCACGTACACGGACTGCGAACCGAACGCTTCGTTGAGCTCGATCACGTCGATGTCCTTCATCGACAGGCCGGTCTGCTGGAACAGCTTCTTGACGGCCGGCAGCGGGCCGATGCCCATGATGTTGGGGTCGACCCCGACGGTCGTGAAGTGCCGAAACCAGGCTCGCGGCTTGATGCCCAGCTCTTCAGCCTTGGCTTTGCTGGTGATCAGCGCCGCTGCGGCTCCATCCGATAGTGGTGAACTGTTGCCAGCCGTGACGCTGCCCTTCTGCGCGAATACCGGTCGGAGCTTTGCCAGCCCCTCAGCCGTGGTGCCCTCGCGAATCAGTTCGTCCGTCTTGAATTCGGTTTCGATGCGTTCGTTGCCCTTGTAGCTGACCGCGTTTACCGGAACGATCTCCGCTTCGAAGTGTCCGGCGTCGCGAGCTTTGACGGCCTTCTCCTGACTCCAGAGCGCGAACTTGTCTTGTTCTTCGCGGCTGATGTTGAACTGGTTGGCGACGTTCTCGGCAGTCAGTCCCATCGGCGTGTAGGCGCCCGGGTTGGACTTCATGAGCTCCGGCGACGTGCTTATCTTGTTGCCCGTCATGGGTACCGAACTCATCGACTCGACGCCGCCCGCCAACACGATGTCGTGAGAGCCGAGCGCAATTGCTCCGGCCGCCAGCGCGATCGCCTGTAGACCGCTCGAGCAGAAACGGTTGATGGTCATCGCGGATGTTTCCTGAGGCAGACCACCCAGCAAACCTGCGAGCCGGGCGACGTTGAGTCCTTGCTCCCCTTCAGGCATGGCGCAGCCCAGGATCACGTCCTCAACCTGTGCCGGCTTGATGCCGGGAACACGCTTCATGAGTCCGGCGATGACTTCGCCGGCGAGCTCGTCTGGTCGCTTGAGTGCAAGCGAACCCTTTTGCGCACGTCCCACCGCGGAACGGACAGCCTCGATAATTGCAATATCAGCCATGGTGGTCTCCTCAGTTCCGTAGTGGTTTGTTCTTCATCAGCATGTGCTGCATACGGTCGAGCGTTTTCTGCTCACCGCAGAGCGAGATGAACGCCTCGCGCTCGAGATCCAGGATGTCCTGCTCGGTCACGCGCCGTGAGGCACCACCAGGCCCGCCGCACAGGATGTTGGCGAGCTTTCGGGCGATCACGCCGTCGTACTCGGTGGCGAATCCGCCGGCGACGAGCGTATCGACCAGCATGCTGATCGTGGAGATGCCGCTGTCGCCCATGAGCTTGAACGTCTTCGGCGCCGGTGGATGGTAGCCAGCGTCAGCCAAGCCGATCGCGCGGGCCTTGGCCTCGCTGATCTGCCTTGCCCGATCGAAGCTCACTCCGTCGTTGTGGCGGAAGTAGCCGTAGGCCTTGGCCATGTCGGCACTGGTAGCGACGTTCGCCATCGCGATGTTTTTGAACACGGCAGCGACGAATGGATCGATGAGGGCGTCGGCGCCGTCAGGAATGCGCTCGAGGGCTCGCCACAACAGGTTCATGCAGCCGCCGCCCCCGGGCACGAGGCCGACGCCGACCTCAACCAGCCCGGCGTATGTTTCTGCCGCGGCCTGGACTTGATCGCACCCCAAACACACCTCTAGACCGCCCCCGACGGCCATGCCGTACGGCGCGGCCACCGTGGGGACGGTCGAGTACTTGAGACGCTGCACTGCTTGCTGCAGCTGGTTGACCATTTCCTCGAGGGTGTCCCATTGCTTTTGCTGCGCTGCGACGACAACACCGAACAGGTTGGCACCCACACTGAAGTGGTCGCCTTGGTTGACGAGCAGCAACGAACGAAAGTCCTTCTCTGCGCGATCGACCGCCTGATGCAGCATGCTGATCACCTCAGGGTCGAGGCTGTTGGCCTTGCTGAGGTACGTGAGTCCCAGCACACCGTCGCCCAGGTCCCACGCCTCCGCGCCGCTGTTCTTGAGCACGGGCGCGTTCCCCTTGCGAACGACGGTCAGCGGAGCGTTACGCGGGTCGGTCTTTCGAGCAACGTACTCCCCGGCACTCAGCTCGAAGACCTTGCCATCCTTGTAGAAGGCCGTCGCCCCGGACGCTTTCATCTTCTTGACGGAATCGGGAATCTCCAATCCGTCTTTTTCAAGACGCGCCAGCACCGCCTCGAATCCCATAGCGTCCCAGGATTCGAACGGTCCTAGTTCCCAGTTGTAACCCCACCGCATGGCATCGTCGATGGCGGTGATGCTGTCGGCGATCTCGCCGACGAGACGCGCCGCATAGAGCAACGCGCGAGAGGTGATTTTCCAGGCAAAAATGCCAGCGGGTGACTCGTCCTCGAATAGCTTCTTTACCCGGACGCGGACGTCCTCTTCTGAGCCCAGCGCTTTGCACGTGCCACGGATGGATTGATCTCCGCCTTTGGGCCGGTACTCAAGTTCGTACGGGTCGAACGTTTCGATACCCGCCTTGGTCTTCTTGTAAAAGCCGCTCTTGGTCTTGTTGCCCAGTAGCTTGCGTTCCAGCATCGTCCGGATGTAGTCCGGGACCTTGAAAACCTCGCGCTCCGGGTCGTCCTCAAGCGCGGCGTAGCAGTTGTCTGCGACGTGGACGAGCGTGTCCAAACCGACGAGGTCCGCCGTGCGGAAGCTAGCGCTCTTCGGGTGACCCATGGGCACTCCGGTGATCGCGTCTACGTCTTCAGGGGCAAGCTTGTCCGCCACCATTTGCTGAATGCCGAGCATCATGGCGTGCGTGCCGATGCGGTTTCCAACGAAGTTCGGTGTGTCCTTGGCGTGGACGATGCCCTTGCCGAGCATCTCCCGTCCGAACGTCTCGATCCGCTCGTAGCTCGTGGGGTCCGTCTCGGGTCCGGCCACGAGCTCGAGGAGCTTCATGTAGCGTACGGGGTTGAAGAAGTGCATCACCAAGAAGTTCTTCTTGAATGCCTCTCCACGCCCCTCGAGCATGTCTTGGATTCGGAGACCCGATGTATTGGAAGCGACGATCGCGCCACTCTTCAACGTCTTCTCGAGCTTCTCGAACAGCGCTTGCTTGATGTCGAGGCGCTCGATGATGGCCTCGATTACCAAGTCACAATCCGCCAGCTTGGCAAGATCGTCGTCGAGGTTGCCGGTCTCAACGAGTTCGGCTCGGCTCTTATGAAAGAACGCTGCCGGCTTCGACTTCAGCGCGCTCTTGAGGCCGCCATCCGCAAAGCGGTTGCGAGCGGCGGGGTCGGACTTTTCCTCGTCGGTGAGGTTTGGCGGGACGATATCGAGCAGCACGACGCCGACTCCGGCGTTAGCCAGATGTGCGGCTATGCCACTGCCCATGACGCCCGCGCCGATGACGCCTACGCGTCGAATCGGATCGGTCATTGAAATCCCCTGTGAGTGAGGGTTGGGTGCATAGAAATAACAGCGCCCCTGCGGAGGAGCCGGCATAACCTTCAGCAAAACCTACCGAAGCGCAAGAGCGCCGCGGGGAATGTCCGGCCACCTGGCTATGTGCGCAGTGTCCGCCGCGCTTCGACCGCGCCCCGGATTGTGGTAGCTGTAGGCGATGTTGATTCGCTGGAGTGGACGTCGAGCAGCGTCTGGGGCCGCCAAAGGCTCCGCGCGGCGGGGGTCGGCGGGGCTAGTTTCGTCGGTTTCGGTGTCGGCGATCTTGGGGCTCGCTTTGCTTTTGTCGGCTGGGTGTGCCGGACCACAGGAAACGGCCTCCGGCCCGTCATCGGCCCCGTGTTCGGAGGTAATACCCGAGAAGGGTAGCCAGTGCGCCGTCCAGCCCGGGCAGTATTGCCACTACCCGGCCGCTGAAGGCGCGTTGGTCTGCTACTGCGAAGACGCCGCGTGGGGATGTTACTCCCAGCCGGGGGGCAAGGCCCCTTCGGACACCACCGAACGCTAGTCGCGCCATCGCCTACGGGCGCCGCGGGAGCGGCGCGTGCGCCGCGCCATGTTTACGTGAACGACCGACTTCGCAAACTAGGCGCCGCCGGGGCGCTGATGGGCGTTACCGGAGCAGCGCTCGTACTGGCTGCGCGACTGAAGTCCTCGCGCGAGAACCGTTCTGTTGCGTCCACCGTCAACCCCTCAGCGGTGAGGTCTGGCAGCTCCGCCACCGCGGCTGTTTCTGTATCGCCGTCGGCGTCGGCGTTGACGGCGGCGCCTCAGGAGCCCCGTGTGCTGCTGCGCGACGAAGACGAGCCTGATCTTGCGGCGCAACGTCGGCGCCTCTTGCGACGCATCGATTTTCACTACCGTGACGTAGCTGGATACGACCCCGTTCGCGTCAGAGCTGTGTTCGACCAGTCTTCGATCCTCGGGCAGGGAAATCCCAAAGTGACTCGTCACCCGCTTAGCCGCAGCGACTGCCGTCAACGTCGTCAGACGGCGGAGACCACCGGTGGGAGCCCACAGTGCGGCGCGCCGCATATGCGACTGGTGAGTTCGGCCGGGTCCGCAGCCGCCGCCACCGACAAGGTGTGCATCGACCAATTCGAGTTTCCGAACATTCCGTGTGAGTATCCTGTTGTTCTAGCCCGAGCCAGCGAAGCACATGCGTTGTGCAAGGCGGTTGGCAAGCGTTTGTGCGACGCGCACGAGTGGGAAGGGGCGTGCGCGGGCTCGCTCCGATCGGTCGAAGAAGAGTACGCGTTCGGCGAGCGTCGGATGATGATGACGTACTTGCACAACAAAAAGCGCGAGGTTGTCTGGGCGTACGGGTCGGAGCGCCACCATGAGCTGTGTGGCACATCGTCTCGAAAAAGCCGGGGGTGTCTCTCGAGCGAGTACGATCGATGCGGCTCAAACACGTTCCCCGCTGGATCGTTCCCGCAATGCAGGAGCCCAGCCGGCGTGTACGACCAGCACGGTAACGCCGCGGAACACATGAATATGCCACTTTCCTCAGCCCAACTCACCGGTCGAGGCGGCTCTGGTGAAACGGAGATGAAGGGCAGTTGGTTCATATTCGCCGGCCATCATGTGCACGACGATGATTGCCGTTGGCGCGCGCCCGCGTGGCACTCAACGCTCGTGACGGCACCTGACAGTCATCGCAATTTTCATTTGGGGTTTCGTTGTTGTGCGAACGTGCCGCCCGAGGGTGTGGCGCCGTGATCCTAGACATCCGGTTCGTCGCGCTGGTCGGCATCGTGTTCGTCGCGTACGCCGTCCAGACGGCCGCGGGCTTCGGGTCGATGATCCTGTGCGTGACGCTGGGCGCCCAGCTGTACGAGATCCCCGAACTGCTCACGGTGCTGGTACCGCTGTCCCTGGTGCAGTCCGGTTACATCGTCGTGCGCCACCGTCGCGGTATCGACAAACGTCTGTTGTTCTTGTTGATCCTGCCGTTGATGGGCGTTGGCATGATCGTGGGCTATCGCTTCTTTGCCGCGGCTCAGGGGCCCGCATTGCGGATGGGGTTCGCCGTGCTGGTGCTCCTGCTCGCGCTCCGCGAGCTCTGGCAACTGCGCGCTAGTGCGCTGAGCAAACCGCGTCCTCCCATCTCGCCGGCAGCGACATGGGTAGCGCTGCTTAGCGCAGGGGTGGTTCACGGCGTGTATGCGACGGGCGGTCCGCTACTGGTCTACGCCATCGGTCGCCGTGACCTGTCGAAGTATGCGTTCCGCAGCACGGTGACCTGTGTGTGGCTGGCGCTCAATTCCGCCCTGACCGTTCAGTACGCTGCTGCCGGTCGCTTCACCGCCCAGACCGGAATAGCGGTCGGCTGTCTTGCTCTGGCGATTCCTCTGGGGATCTTCGTTGGCGAACGGCTGCACGATCGGGTGGACGAGCGACGCTTCAAGCAGATGGTGTTCGGCATGCTTGTAGCTGCCGCCGTCGTCTTGCTAGCGCGCTAGCTCGTGCGACGCCGAGCCTGGCTTTGAGCGAACTGTTCCAAGATGGCTTCGGTCGTTGCCCAGTCCATGCACGCATCCGTAATGCTACGACCGTATTCGAGCATGGCTGGATCTGCCATCGATTGGCGTCCAGCCTTGAGGAAGCTCTCGAGCATCACTCCGCAGACTTCAGGATCGCCAGCGGCCACGCGCGAGGCGATCTCACCGGCAACGGCGGCCTGGCGGTTGTGGTCCTTGCCGCTGTTGGCGTGACTACAATCGACCATCAGCCGAGGCGGCAACTGGTGACGCGTCAGTTGGGCAACCGCAGTCGATACGCTTTGTGCGTCGAAGTTCGGTCCGTCTGCGCCGCCCCTCAGGATAAGGTGGCAAGCGTTGTTGCCGCGCGTCTTGACGATGGCTGCGAGCCCTTGCTTCGTGACTGATAAGAAGTGGTGGGAGTGCGCACTTGAGCGGATGCCGTCGATCGCGACTCGGACGTTGCCGTCCGTCCCGTTCTTGAACCCGACCGGCATAGAAAGCCCAGACGCCAGTTCGCGGTGGACTTGGCTCTCTGATGTGCGTGCGCCGATCGCTCCCCACGAAACGAGATCCGCGATGAACTGTGGAGTGATGGGGTCGAGGAACTCCGTCGCGGTCGGCACTCCCAGGTGCACGACGTCGCGCAGAAACCCGCGCGCCACCCGCAGGCCGTGATTGATGGCGAATGTGCCATCGAGTCCTGGATCGTTCACCAGGCCCTTCCAGCCCACGATGGTACGGGGCTTTTCGAAGTAGGCACGCATGAGGATGCACAGATCGTCCGCAAATCGGTCCGCTGCCGTCTTGAGTAGCCCAGCGTATTCGAGACCGGCGGCGGGGTCGTGCACCGAGCAAGGTCCGACGACCACCAGGAGCCGCGACTGCTCGCCAGAGATGATCGCGCCGGCGTCCGTGCGAGCCTGTGCGACCGTGCGCAGGTCAGCCTCGGACGCAGGCAGTTCTTCCATGAGGATCGCCGGGGGGATCAGCGGCTTGAGGTGTTCAATACGAACGTCGTCGGTCGGGCTCAGCATCGGGGCGCGACCATACAGCAAGTCGTCTCACTGTCCGCCCGGGGTAACGGTTTGCTGCCCAATCGCAGCATCGATCGCGGCTAGCCAGGCTACGCCTAGCCGGCCGCCGTAGTCGTGACCCCCGCCGGGCACCCAGGCCAAGGTTGCGACGATTCCGGCGCGCCGCAGCAGCCCCACAGCACCTTGTGCGCCGTCTCGGCACCGGCCGAGGCCGCACACGAAGTGCACGGTACGACCGCCAAGTAGCTGATATTGTTTGCCTATTCGGTTGGTCCAGTCACGGTGCCCACCTTCCAGCAGCACCATGGATCGAAACGGGCTGGGGGCTGGCGCGAGCGCCAGCGTGCCCATCACGGCCCCCTGCGAATAGCCGACGAACACCGCGCCGTCTTTGGTGAGCCACGCACCAAACCGTTGGTCCACTGCCCTGAGCGATCGCGTGATCAGCTTGGCCAGAAAGTGATGGTCGGGGAAGTAGCGTCGCCGGGAGCCCACCGGCTCTGCACGGTTGATCGCCCGTCCGACCAGGCAGGCTATGAACGCGCGTTGCCTGAGGTGGTTTTGGAGATAGTCGCACATCACCCGCGGCACATCGCCGGCGCCGTGCGCCAGCATCACCAGCGGGCGCCGTTCATCCCCCGGGAGCTTCGGAACGTACATGCGTACGTACTGAGACGCAGCTATCTGCAGGTTTGCGAAACCGGGGGATGGCGGCGTGATGACGGGCGCGGGTTTCGTGGTGGGGCTGTCAGTCGTGCCGTGCACCTCTACTTCGGGGAGCTGAGTCGGCAGCTGGGCGGTGGGCG
>JAUIKB010000157.1 GCA_030430975.1 Polyangia bacterium | reverse complement strand
AACGTCGTGCGCCCTTGAAGCAGCACGCTTCGTGCGGCCTGTTCGTTTTCGTCGTAGAAAGCATCGCCGGGAAACAGGACCGCCCCCTCTAGGTCAAAGATGAAGTGGTCGTACAGCTTCCACTGAAAGCGGCCGTCGAGCTCTACCCCGTAGAAGTTTCCGGGCTTGCCTCCGTGGAAGTTGATCAGGTCATCTTCGACCTCAATGCCGTCGCGTCTTCGTAGCGTCTGGATCGCGTCGACGAGTCCGGTAGGTGCCCATGCGGCGAGCACGCCTGCACGAAGAAGGAGGTTTTCTTTGAGGTGAAAGTCGAACTGTGGAAAGACCGCGAGCGCGTTAGTGAACGAGCCCTCGGTGTCGAGGCGCTGGGCAGGGAACGTCGTCGCGCCCACGCGCCGCAGTAGCTCGACGCCCGACGCGGCGGACCTCGCGCTTTCGTAGCCGAGGATGCGCTTGAACATAAGCAGCCCGACGTTCGTGTCCTCTGCCCAGATGAACTGCGTCAGGTCCGAACCAGGGTTGGGGTTGCGATCGCCGCTAGCAAAGTCCACCTCGAAGTAGGCGGTCCATTTGGGTTCGTCCCAGCGCATGACGGCGCGTGCGCCGAACTGCTCGATGCTCTGGCGCACGACCGGATCGCTGTTGATCAGTGCCAGCGCCTCCGAGACCTCGCGTGTTGCGCCTAGCAGTGCGACGCCCTCGACGCCTATACCCAGTCTATCCAGGCTCGCCGACATGCGCACGTTCACCGCGTTGACGTTGGTGTCGTTGGTAGTTTCCCAGCGGTGTGCGTAGGCCGCCAACAACGCCAGACGCCGCTTTCGTGCTGGGTCCGGGGCGAGCCAGCGAATGGCCGTGCCGACGCCCTGCATATCGTCTTCGAATAGCCGCGGGTCGGCCTGGGCGACATGGTCATAAAATGTCGCAAGAAACACACCGCGCTCTCGGGAGCGATCCCGTTCGTCTTTGGGTTTGAGCCCCTCGAGAGGTTTGGTCGCGAACAGGATGCGGTCGATGCTGTCGCCGCGGTTAGCGTAGCCCCAGCGATTCCTGTTGCCGTCGCCGTCGGCGAGCACCAGGCCCGTGCCCTCGGTCGCCGGCTGACGCCCGATCCGCAGCAAGCCGACAGGTGTCAAGACCTCCCCATAGGCGCGGCGGATGAGTATGGGGTTATTTTCTCTTAGGATATAACCGTAGTTATCGGGGTCGAGCGCGTCGTTGCCGCCGACGAAACCGACCACCGGTCGTGTGCTGTTCGGGTTGGATGCAGAGACACGAATGCCGCTGTTCGTTGCCGGGTCGCCGCCGAACGTGCCGTTGTCGCCCCACAGCGTCCCGTCCAGCGCGTCCATGCTCAGCACGAACCGTACTTTTTCGTCGTAGTCGACAGCTACCCCCAGCCGGAGCCGGTGCTCGAACCAGCTGGCGCGGCGGCTCTTCACGCCGGAAAGATCGATCGGGTTCACGTACAGGCCGACAGCGCGGTATTCGGCATCGAACTCGGCGCCGTAGTCACCGAACTCGTGTCGAATGGGCTCGCCCCGCGGGTCCGGGTCATCCCATGGGTCGGTGGCCGCCGCGCCCTTTGTCAGCAACGCGGTGGCGATGACGATCGACGCCGCTACTCCCCCTCGGTGCATGTCATGAAAGTAGCTGACCGGGGCGTGGGCTATCGAGAACATTCGAGGCGACTGATGCAGGCGGTCAGACAATTCCAGTCGTCGTGTGATTCGGGCGCCTGGGCGGACGAATCGGGACAAACACAGGCGTGTGAGGTTTTCGACGCACGCGAGGCCCGCGACGTTGTACGGTTCCCGGGATACGAGGGAAATCGATCTATGAGCTACGGTCCACCACCAGGATACGGTCCGCCCGGCGGCGGCCAACCGCCGGGCTACGGCGCTCCACCCGGCCCGCCCGGCTACGGTCCGCCTCCCGGCCCACCGGGCCCGGGTGGCTATGGACCGCCGCCACCCACCGGTCCGACAATGGACCCGGTAGCGATCGTTTCGCTGGTCGTCGGCATCCTCTCTATCCCGCTTCACTTCTGCTGCTACTTGGGATGGCCGGTCGGGTTCGTCGCGATTGTTTGCGGCGTGGTATCTCTAGTGCGGATCAACGGAGCCAAGGACCGCTTGACGGGCAAGGGGTTGGCGATCGGTGGCATCGTCGTATCCCTGCTCGGGTTCCTGATGATGGTCGGGATCTTCGTGCTATACGGCGCCGCCCTGATGGTCTCGTCGATGTAAGCGGCTGACCGGTCGTGCCGAGCGCGCTATGGCTCTTTTCCCGGCGCTAGCTGGCACGACGGTGCGAAGCCCATGTCGCACGCTTCGCCGTGCAGCTTGCGGCCGCGCGCGGCATCGGGTGTCACGCCTTCGCCCTTGAGATAGATCTGCCCCAGGTGGCCGCACCCAGCGGCAAATCCGAAGCTACACCCGCGTTCCGCCAGTTGCTTGGCCTTGCCGAGACTGGGCGCGACGCCGCGCCCCGTGCGATAGAAGTGGGCTAGAACGCCACAGCTAGCGCCGTCGTTTCTGTTGCAGCCGATATTGAGGAGTTCCACGGCGCTGTTTGCGGCGGCGGGGGAGCACGTCGCCAGGCGGCTCTTGCAAGCGAGCGTTGCAGCGTCCGAGCACGACTCGACATCGCCCCACCGACAGGCGCGTGCGAGCTGTTCGGCGGCGGTGTCGCGCAGTTCGGGGAGCACCGTCATGTCTTTGAGCGCCAAGCGTCCGAGCACGCCGCAGCCCACAGCGTCGCCACCGCGGCAGGCGCGCTTGAGCAACCGTTTCGCGCCACGCTCATCGGGCTGCTCCTCGTCGAGCTTCGCGCCGGCCAGTACAACGCACGCTGCGAAATAGCCGCCATCGCAGGCGGCGGTCAGCAGTAGCCGCGCGCGCTTCGGAGCGCGATCGACTCCGAAGCCCGACCGGTGAAGGATGGCAAGCTCCGTACACGCCTCGTGGTCGCCGTCCGAACACTGGATGTCCAGGTCGGTCGCCGGGATTTTCTCCGTACGAATGTTGCCGGATTTCGGACCCTCGCCCTGTGTTGCTCCGGTTCGGTAGCCGGTGCGAGCGCCGAGTTCGTAGCACGCGCCGGCCTGACGGGCGTTGCACGCCTTCTCTAGCTCCCGAGCGCTGAACGGGCGGCCCCGTGCATGTTCCCGCTGCTGAAGGTCGCACACGCCCGCTGCGCGGCACGCGGAGGCGATCCTGTCTTTACACGCCAAGCGGTGGGCGCGGCATGCTGCCTCCCGATCCCATACCGGACCCAGCTCGTCTCGCACCACGCCCAGCTGAGCGCAGCGCTCGGCTATCCCGCGCTCGCACGCCGCGCTGAGTGCACCGACTTCTTCAGGCGTGTATTGCCACCAGTATTCGTGCCCGCGGAAGCTGTCGCGGGCCGGGCTGGTAGTGGGGGACACTACCGGTCCACAGGCGGCCGCCCACGCGCAGAGCAGGGCGGTGAATAGGCGCGGCATTACGCGCCGGTGAGGCTCCAGCCGACCGATGCGAGGTGATGCACGATGGGCCCAAAGCGCAGAGCCGATTCCGAGCTGGCGTTGCCGTCCAGCCCGCGCTTGTAGACGCCCTGCACGATGGCCGCGAGCCGGAACATGCCGAACGCCACGTAGAAGTCGATATCGTCGACGCCGCTTCGTCCGGTCGCTTGGGCGTAGTGTCTGACGGCTTCGTCTTTGCTCAGGATGCCCAGCGCGTCGAGATCCGCACCCAGGTAGCCTGAACCCGCGAAGTCGCCCTCCGGCAGGTGGTACAGCATGCAGTTGTAGCCGAGGTCTGCGAGCGGATGGCCGAGCGTCGAGAGCTCCCAGTCAAGCACGGCGAGTACGCGCGGCTCGGTCGGGTGAATGATCAGATTTTCTAAACGAAAATCGCCGTGGGCGATCGCCACATCTTCGGACTCGGGAAGATGACTGGGCAGCCACTCGCGGAGCTGGTTCATGGCTTCGATCTCGTCCGTCTTCGAGGCCTCGTACTGTTTAGACCAACGCTCGATTTGGCGTCGCATGTAGCCCGAGGGCTTTCCGAAATCACGCAACCCCGTCGCGTCGAGGTCAACGCTGTGCAGCCTCGCTAAGGTGTCAAGCATCGCGCGCCCGAGCGCCGTGCGCTCGTCGGGACCTGACGCCTCCGGCATAAGCGGATTGCGGAAGACTCGGCCATCGAGCCACTCCATCACGAAGAACGGAGTGCCGATGACGTCCGCGTCTTCGCATAACAGCAGCGCGTTCGGTACCGGTACGTCGGTGTCTCGCAGAGCGCTCATGATGCGGTACTCGCGCTCGATCGCGTGCGCCGATGGAAGCAGCTTGCCTGGAGGCTTTTTTCGTAAGACGTAGCGAGCGTCCGGGGTCTCGAGTAGGAACGTTGGGTTGGACTGACCGCCCTTGAACTGCTTGATGGCGAGTGGACCTTTGAAGCCCTGTAGGTGCACGCCTAGGTAGTCGGCGAGGCGCGCCTCGTCGAAGCGATGCCGGTCGCGGACATCTCGAACTTCTCCGGCGGCTGAATCGGTCATCAGTTCGTGGGCTCGAAGGGTGGGCGGCCGACACCGCGGTAATGAAAGCCGCAGTCGGTGACTGTGCGCGGTGCGACGCAGTTGCGCCCGTCAAAGACGTGCGAGCCGCGCATCAACTCCTTTAGGCGCGGACCATCAGGGGCGCGGTATTCGCTCCATTCGGTCGCGATGACCAACGCATCCGCACCCTTCACGGCGTCGTATTGGTCGGCGATCAGGTCGACGCCGTCGGTGACTCCCATGAACTCCAAGCCGGTCTTACCCGTGACCATCGCTTCCGGATCCGTTGCCGCGACGGTGGCGCCGGCTTTGACCAGTCCCTGAATGAGTCGCAGCGCAGCAGCTTCGCGAACGTCGTCGGTCCGTGGCTTAAACGCCAGACCCCAGACAGCGATGCGTTTGCCGCTGAGCCCTCCAAGGTCCTTGTCCATGTGCGCGAGCATGTCGTTGACGGGCGCGACGTTGGCGTTGGTCGCCGCCGCAGCCACGCTCATATGAGTGCCGAGTTCTTCGCCGGTGCTGACCAGCGCTCGCAGGTCTTTCGGGAAGCAGCTGCCGCCGAAGCCGAGTCCGGGATACAGAAACTTGTAGCCGATGCGATTGTCCGAGCCGACGCCCATCCGGACGTCCTCCACGTCGGCGCCGGCGGCATCGCAGAGTCGCGCGATTTCGTTCATGAAGCTGATCTTCGTAGCGAGCATCGCGTTGGCGGCGTACTTCACGATCTCAGCGCTTTGCGGGGTCATGCGGATCAGGTTCTTGCGCTGCAGGCAGAACGGCGCATACAGGCGACTCATCACGTCGAAGGCGCGGTCGTCGTCCGTGCCGATCACGACGCGATCCGGCTTGAGGAAGTCGTTGATGGCGTCGCCCTCTTTCAGGAACTCCGGATTGCTGACGACCGAAATCTTGTCGTTGCCTTCCTCAGCTACGACGGCGCGGACCTTCGCGTTGGTGCCGACCGGGACGGTGCTCTTCGTGACGAGGACGAGCGGCTCTTTGGCCAGGCGAGCGACATCCCGCGCGACGCCGAGCACGTAGCTCAGGTCTGCGGAGCCGTCCTCTTGCGGCGGCGTTCCGACGGCGATGATCGCGACCGACGCGCCTTCGACCGCGGCGGAAAGGTCGGAGCTGAACTGCAGACGTTTAGGCCAGTTGCGCTCGACCATGTCCTCAAGGCCAGGCTCGAAGAAGGGAACCTGGCCGGCCTCTAGGCGCTTGAGCTTGGCTTCGTCGACGTCGACGCACACCACCTGATTGCCCGCGTTCGCAAAGCATGCGCCCGCGACGAGACCTACGTACCCTGAACCGACAACTGCGACTTTCACGCCCGAGGCTTAACCGCATTGCGAAGGGGGAGAAATCCTGAACCGAATAGCGCTGGGGGCGATTTTGACAGCCAGTGTAAGTGATTAAAATAGTTGGTGAATTTGTCTATCCGGCAGCGGTGACTCGGCTGCAGGGCGCTGGCCGGGACGCCTAGCGGAGCGCTGCGTTGAAGTGAGCGGCCAGCTTATCGGCGGCGGGTTCGATGAGTTTCGGATCATCGTAGAAGTCGATCTGCCCTTTCGACTCCACCCAGTGCTCGTCCTTGTCGCCCGACAGGTCGGCGAAGAAGCCGCGTGCCAAGGCTGGTGCGAGCGCGTTCTCGGAGTGAATCATGAGCGTTGGCACTTTGATGTCGGGCGCGTGTGCGCGCGCGCTCCAGGGAAGTGTGTGCTCGCGTGACATTACCGCGAACGCGTTCGTGTAGTTGGGGTGGTCGCCGCGGTCGGTGCCGTAATACTCGAACGCTTCTTTGAGCGGCATGGCGACTTCTTCGTCACCGTCGCCGACGGCAGGGATCGTTTCGACGGTGCCGTCGTTCTCGAACGCTTTTCGAGCCTGCGCAGCACGCTCGATCGCCGCGTCGAAGCCGTCACCCATCCATTTGCGCTGCATCTCAACGTCGTGGAAAAAACCCGCGACAGCGCCAAACGCTTTGATGCGTGAGTCGTTCGCGACGGCGCCGCTCATGTAGCCGGCGCCCGCGCAGATGCCGACAGCGCCGAGCTTCTCAGCATCGACGGCGTCTTGACCGGCCAAGAAATCGAGCGCAGCGCGAATATCCTCGACCTTCTTCGGTGGGTGCTCGTACTGGCGCGGTTCGCCGCCGCTCTGTCCGAAATGCCGGTTGTCGATGGCGAGCGTCGCGAAGCCGCGCTGGGCCAGCGCTTTGGCGTAGTGACCAGGCACCTGCTCTTTGACGCTCGTGAGCGGCCCGAGGAACACAAGGCCGGGCGTCGGCGTCGCGTTTGGCGGGAGTCGCAGGATGCCGGCGACCGTGTCGCCGTCAACAGTGAAGGTGACTTCGTGCTCGGTGACCGCGCGTTCGGTGAGGCTAGTGTCTGTCATGCGGTGACTCTAACGTCGCGCGGCAAGCTGGCGTACGGTTTGGTTGGTTGTTTGACCGTTGGATAACGGATGAACACCGGGGACAATCAACTGTCCCCAGACTTCAACACAAACGTAAGCCCTCGGCCGCGAGAGACCGAGGGCGTGTCATCGACGGGGGTGAACTACGCGACGTCGGGAGTCCGATAGCGAGCGTAGGCGAGATTGAGAATGCCGTACGCGAGCATGCCGATAGCCACGAGCGCCAGCCAGATCCAGCCAGCTTCCGCGATGGTGTGGAGCGCGCCGCCCACGCCCTTGGCCTGCGATGGGGAAGCGTTCATTGCTGCCTTGATCAAGAAGTAGCCGATGACCGGGAACACGACACCGCGACCCGCCAGCCCGATTCGTCCCACTGTACGCAGCGCGGTGCGCTCTTCAGGAGACGTTTGACCAGAGTCGATATCGCTCATGAAGCGCAGTTCGTATGCTTTCTTGAACTGATAAAGGCCGACTCCGATCACGAACACGCCCAGCGCGCCGATCAATATTGGCCCCCAGCTTTCCTGCAGCGCCTGGTCGACCCACATGCGTTTGCCTTTGCTTCCACCGCCCAGCAATAGCTGCATGGCAGCGAAAGCCAGCGAAGCGTGGGCGATGCCGCTGAGCGCCCAGCCTATGCGTTTCAAAGTGTGCGCGTCATCGGGCTGAGGATTCACGGCGGCCTGAGTGAAGCGCCATAGGCTGTAGCCGGTGAAGCCGAGCGCGGCGAATGCGAGCATCGCCTGGCCGAACGGTTTGGTTGCGACCCACTCCAGGATGCCCTTACCGCCTTCGACGCTGCCACCCGCCCCAAACGCCGCCATCGTTGCCAGGACGCCAAGCGTTACGTACAGCGATCCCTTCGCGAACCAGCCGAACTTGGCGGCGACTTTGAGTTTGGATTCGTGCTTCCGCACGGCGTGCTGACGACGACTCATTGTATTGTCTCGCCGTTCGCCGCCTGGCGACGAGCGTCATTCAGCTCGTCGGCCTCCGCGCCATCGATCGCCTTGCGGGCGCGCTCAGCGGCGTCCTCTAGATCGCCGCGCCGTTTCGATCGCTCGATGCCGTTGCGGTAGTTGTGGTCGGCGCTGCGATTTCCCTCGCCCTCGTTTCGTTCGGTAGGTTGTTTGTTGTCCATGGCGAGCTTGACTGCAGGAGTCGTGCCACGCGAGGCGATTGGGCTGACCCACGCATCGCTGTGGCGTCGCGCCACGATCGGTCAGTTTGCTACGGACACGCCAGGCTTCTGGGCGTGACGTCCGGTCGTCCCGATGTCGCGCGTCACGTGGTGCGAAGAAATTCAATTGGGTGCAGCCGGACTCAGGTCCCTTGGCTCGCAGTCGTTCAGCTCGGTTGTCAGCGCATGGACGGCGGGGCTTCGTCTTCAGGCGGTGGCTCACCCGCGAAGAAGCGTTTCACGTAGGCATGCGTTTTCTCCGGCAGTTCGAATTGCGGCACATGTCCGCAGTCCGGAAACACAACGGAATAACAGTTCGGCAGCGCGTCGGAGACGTGGCGATCGAACTTGTGCGGGATCAGGATGTCGCGTCCGCCCCAGATGAACAGCGCCGGCGCTTCGAGCTCGCGCAGTCGTTCCCAGAAGCCCGTCGCGCCCCAGGGATGATCGAGATAGATCTGTCGGGCGGCCGAGAACAGCGCGATGCGGCCGCGCCGAGTTGAGAAGACGCGAAAGAATTCGTCGATCGCCGCGTCGTACCAGCTGTCCGGAAGTCGGTCCGGCTTCGAGAAGATCTGTCTAACGAACGCTGTGGCGACGTTGCGTGGAACCGGCACGGGCACGGCACCCAGCTCCGGGCGCAGCATGCGGACGATAGGCACGGCTTGGCGAAGGCGGCGGAACGCCACGGCCGGCGCGAACAGCGCGAGCTTGTTGACGCGTTCCGGATACAGCAATGCTGTTTCGATCGAGATCCGTCCGCCCATCGAGTTACCGATCAAGTGGCTGCGCCGTATGTTCAGGGTGTCCATCAGTTTCACGAGCCAGTTGGAAAAGAACTTCGCGCTGTAGCGCGTGATCGGCTTCGCCGACTCGCCGAACCCCGGCAGGTCCGGAACGATGACCCGGTAGTTTGGCGCCAGCGCGAGCATGGTCGTGAGCATCGACGCACCCGTCGCACCTAGGCCGTGGAGTAGAATGACCGGCTCGCCTTCGCCGGCTTCTATGTAGAACGTCGCGATCTTTCCGGCATCGATAACTTTCGGTACGGGAAAATGAGCAGGTCGGCTCGGTCGGTGCAGCATGCCTTCGAGCTGCAGCGCAA
>JAUIKB010000156.1 GCA_030430975.1 Polyangia bacterium | reverse complement strand
ACGCTGCGCTCACCGTGCAAACGCAAGGTAGGCCGGCCGCCACCGAGACATGGATTCAAGGTGAGAACGGGCCCGTCCCCCTGGCGTTTTCGGACGGGACGACGCTGACGCTACAGAGTGGCACACGTGGGCGTATCGTACGGCTCGACGAGCGCGGGGCGCGCCTCACATTGGCAAGCGGTACGGTGCACGCCGATGTCGTGCCGCGAACGAACGCGCTGTGGATCGTCGAGGCCGGTCCGTTTGAGGTCCGCGTTACAGGCACGCGTTTCGATGCTACATGGGAACCTTCTCGTGCGCTGTTGCGCGTCGTGATGCAAAACGGCTCCGTGGATGTAACCGGTGCTTGCCTCAGCCATGCGACGTCTCTCGCTGCAGGACAGAGCCGCGAGTTTAGCTGCGCGCCGGACGTCTCCGCTGCGTCCGCCCCGACCGCATCAGCTGCCGCGCCAGCCGTTTCGGCGGCGCCAGCCGTGTCGGCGGTGCCAGCCGTGTCGGCGCGACCCGCCGGTGCGGTGGGTTCCGCGTCTGCGCTGTCGGTGCCGGCCGACTGGCGCACGTTGGCGCGTGCCGGCGACTACAAAGGCGCACTGAAGGCGGCTGAGGCCGCGGGGTTCGATGCGCAGGTTGCGGCGGCGAACGGCCCCGACTTGCTCGAGCTGGGAAACGTGGCGCGTTTCGCCGGTAGCCCGACGCGAGCGCGGCGGGCGTACATGGCGGCGCGCAGTCGTTTCGGCGGCAGCGGTGCCGGGGCGACGGCTGCGTTTCAGCTCGGCCGCATGGCGTTCGACGGGTCCGGCAATCACGCGGTCGCAGCACGCTGGTTTTCAACGTACCTTGCGGAGCGTCCCGGTGGCGCTCTGGCTCAAGAAGCGTTGGGTCGCCTGATGGAGTGCCATCACCGTCTGGGCGCGAGCGGTCAGGCTCAACAGTACGCCGTCCAGTATCTGGCTCGATTCCCACGTGGTGCGCATGCGGCGCTCGCTCGTAGCCTAACTGAGTAAATGGCCCGGCTGCTGGCGGCACTCGCCGCGATCGTGACGTTGCTGATGGCGTTCTCCGCAGAGGCGGCGCGGGTACGCTTTGTGGCCGAAGACGACGTGCCGTTCACGCGTCGCCTCCGCGCGGAGATCGCCAGCGTCGGCTTCGACGTCGACATGCCGGCGAGCGCACAATCGGCCCTTCAGGACGACGTGGTGGCGGTGGTGATCGTCAGACGCGCTCCCGCGCGGGTAGAGATCTGGTTGGTCGGAGGCACGCCGCAGCTGCGACTGGCCGAGGTGATTCGTCGCGCCCCCGCCGCCCCTGAGGCAACCGACACGCTGCGCGTTGCCGAGCGCCTCCGCGCTGTGCTGCAGCCGCTGTACCGCCGCGTGGTCGCCCGGCTGCCAGAGTCCGCGTCGGAGAAGCACCCGGACGCGGACGCGGGGTCAGCGGCTGCGCCTGGGCCGGGAGCGCCGGATGAAGTTCCCGCGGCCGTGCCGCCGCAACCGGATCGCCTGACGCCGCCCGCGGCCCAGGTGCGGCGCCCGAGTGCGCGCCCCGCGTCGCGGTTCGCATCGCCGCGATCGGCGCCGTCCAACGCGGACTGGCGACTCGACGCTGCGATCGCGATCCTCGGGCAGCCGGGCGCGCCGGCCAGCGCTATCCAGCTGCGCTTGCGGCGGCGGGTTTACGAGCCGCTGGGCGTGTCGGTCGCCGGATATGCGCCGCTCGGCGGCTCGACGTTCCGCGCCGGTGACGCGTCGGCCTCGACCCGGGCGTGGATGTTCGGAGCCGGCGCCGACCTCGGGGTCCTAGAATCGGAAACCCTGCAGGGTTGGCTGACGGCCGGACTGATGATGGCCCATGTCATCTCGACGGGGGGCGCCGCCGCGCCGCGCTTCGGTCGGCGCGCGTCGATTTGGTCGAGCGTGCCGTTCGCGGCGGCCGATATCAGTTGGCGGCTGGACGAGTCGTGGTCGCTCACCGCCGGCGGGCTGCTGGGGATCTCGGTTCCTGAAGTCGAGATAGCGTTTGCTGGTCGTCGGGTGGCGAACTGGGGACGTCCGCTGTTAGCGGCGAGGCTCGGTTTTTCTCTGTGGTGGTGACCCTTGAAGTGCGTCGACGGCCATTAGGTGGGTAACTAGGAGAGAGTATATGCTTGAACACACCCAGCGTCGCGCGGCGGCAATGATCGGTTGGACTATAGCGAGCGCGATGTCGATGCTTGTCGCGTGCGGTAAGACAACACTCGAGCCAGTAGGAGCCGGCAATGGCGGCAGCGGTGCCGAGGCAGGTACCGGCGCTGCGGGCGGGGTCGGTGGCTCAGGAGCCGGCGGAGTCGGCGGCGGCACGGCAGGCACGTCCGGATCAGGCGGCAGTTCCGGCGGTAAGGGTTGCGATGGGCAGAACCCGGCGGGTTGTGTCCAGACGGGCTGCGAAATGGGCTTTGTTTGCGACACGGAGACGTCGGAATGCCGCTCCAGCGGCTGTTCCTGCAACCCCACCACCGGTACTTGGGATTGTGATGCTGATTGTGGCGGCGGCGTGTGCGTTCCGGATACCGGCACCGCTGAGTACTTCGTTCGCGTCGGCTTCGTGCAGGGTCAGGAGGCGACTGGTGAGTTTTGCGTCGCCTACCAAGATGATTCGGGTGAGCAGCCGCTTTGGGAGACGATCGGCCTGATGGAGGCCAACGGCTTGGATATCAACGACTATCAGTTTCTTGGCATCTCTCGCTACATGGCTCTCAAAGCGCGGCCTCTATATTTCGGTAAGGCAACAACCAACTGCAGCGGAGCAGTCGCCCCGGAGAAAGTCCCGGCGGACGGCAAGTACTTTACGTTCCTGAGCGTTCCGTTTTCCGGCGAAGCCGATCAGCGTTGGATCATCCGTGACCCCGATCCGAATTCAGCCCCGACTGGAGCCCGAATCGTCAACGCGACTTCCGAGTCCCGACCGATTTCGGTGACCGGCCGAGGGGCGAGCGACCAGGTGGACTTCGGTGACGTCCCATTCGCGAACTCGCCGGATAGCTTTCAG
Organism: Polyangia bacterium; assembly: GCA_030430975.1. Classification (GTDB taxonomy): domain Bacteria; phylum Myxococcota_A; class Polyangia; order Polyangiales; family Polyangiaceae; genus JAUIKB01. The sequence continues at coordinate 6,229 of JAUIKB010000156.1, read as the reverse complement.
TCACTCAAACCCGGTGGCGAGACCAGTCTGCACTCGCTCACCGTTGACGACGGCTTCTCGGTCGCGGACTTTGACTTCACGCAGATGGACTTGCTTCCGCTCGCGGGAACGACGATTTTCATCGCTGGTCGATTCGGAGTAGCCGGCACATACAGCGCTATCGGTTGCATCGGTTCGAATCCGACGCTGCCGGGGTCCAAGTTTTCGAACTGCTTCAGCGTTCAAGAGAAGCTCTAAGCCTATCGGGCATGCCATCCGGGGCGGTGCCTGATACGGTGCCGCCCCGCCGTGACGAATCCCCGTGACAGACCCTCGTTCGAGGTGAGGTCGTCTCGCAACCTGCAGACGCTCGCGCTCGTTTCGATTCTGGTGTTCGCGATATTCGGTGTCCTGTACGTCGGCCGATCCGCGTTCATCCCGCTCGCGTTGGGCTTGATGGGCTCGTTTGCACTCCGGCCGCCGGTCGATGTGTTGACCAAGGTTGGCATCCCGCGGGCGGCGGCCGCTCCCTTGGTTGTCGGGGTGTTCATCGCCGCTGGCGTGTGGGGACTCGCATCGCTCACTACGCCGGCGCGCAGCTGGTACAAGCGCATGCCCACGGCGGTGCGCACGCTGGAACGCCGCGTCGAGCCGCTGCGCCGTCCGGTCAGTCAGCTTGCGAGCACGTTCGAGCGCGCAGGCCAAATCGTGGACAAGCCGAAGCGCGGCACCACGCTTCGTGTCGTGGACGCTGACGAGCCGTCGGCGGTATCTTCGGCGCTAAAGGCGTCCGCTCAGCTGCTAGCTAGCATCCTCGCGGCGCTCATCACGCTGTTTGGCTTGATCTGGGGCGAACAGTTCATCGCCCGGGTGGTGTGGTTTGTTCCGGGATTCCGCGACACGGGGAACGCTGAGGGCCTCGTGTCGGATTTGCAAAACGGGCTGACCCGGTACCTATTTACGGTGTCCGCCATCAATCTGGGCTTGGGGGTAGTGGTCGGCGCAACGCTTAGCGCGGTCGGAATGCCGAATGCGCCGCTGTGGGGAGCGGTAGCGTGCGTGGCAAACTTCGTGCCCTATCTCGGTGCACTGTTCGGGGTCGCTGTCTTGGCGCTGGCAAGCCTGCTGGCTTTTCCTGACGGTTATATGGCTGTCGTGCCGCCGCTGATTTACGCGTCGCTCACTGTGCTCGAGGGCAACGTCGTCACTCCTGCGGTGCTGGGAAAGACGCTCCGCATCAATCCGCTGGTCCTGTTTATCTGGTTGGTGCTCTGGGCCTGGCTATGGGGCGTCGCCGGTGCAATGCTCGCGATCCCGCTGTTGATGGTGTTGAAAATGACGGCCGAGCGCAGTCCCGAACTCCACGGGTTGGCAGCGCTGCTGAGGCGCTAGCGAGACCGGTCGGTCAGGTCTTCACACGCTTTCGAACGACTGCGACGTCTGGGTCGTGACGGGTGATTTCGCGGCTGGTCAGGTCCCGGTAGCGCACCTGTTTGATGAGCCTTGCCCGCCTAAAGAGGCTGCCGTCTTCCAGCCAGTAGCGCACTTCGCGCACCTCGCCGGCTGCCGTTGCGGCTTTGCCCTCGTCGGTATCGGTGTCCTTGTTCCACTTCCCGATCTCGTTTGGGGCGTCCTCGAACTCACCCAGCCGCTGCTCGACGGCGCCTGGGACCTCACGGAATATCACCAGCAGGTAGATCGAGCTGAAGAGCGCCGCAATGGCGACGCAGACCACATAGATGAGCACGAACAACCTATACCCCGGGATGATTCCCGGCGGCATGCCCTGCGACAAACAATCCGGACCGCTCGAGATCTAGCCTGTCGCGCTGAAATCAGCGGGTCGCTGCAACGCATCGTCGATCAGGTTGGGTAGTTCGTAGGATGCTGCGCCCCGCCAGAACACTGTGTACCGCTCCGCGCGTTGGCAACCGTCGCATTGTTTGCGGTACCACGCAGCGATCGGATTGTGTGTGCGCGCGCGCCAGTACAGCTTGGGGTGAGCACCGGTAACGGCGGTCCACAGGTCGCGGCCGACTCCTTCGCCCTGGGCAACGGGGCGCACGGCGAATTTGGTTAAGAACGCACCGACCGTGCCCGACTCGACGATCGCCGCCCCGCGGTAGTCGCCAGCCACATAGATGGCCATCGGGGTCCGATCGAAAAACCGCTGCGCGACCGGTCTTTGAAATGATTCGAGCAGCAGCTGGCGTAGCCTATCGAGGTCGATCGACGCATACTCCGTTGCGCTGATGACCCGAGTCCCCAGCTTGAGGAGCGTGCCCGCGCCGGCGACGGTAAACAACTCGCGCATTACGTTGAGTGGAGACGTAACGCTCGCAACCGGGTTGTTTGGCATACCGCGCATCAACGGGCGAAGCGCACCTAGCAGGTCGCTGTCGCTGCGTGAAAGAGCGCCGGTGCTGGTCAGCGCGGTTAGGTCGGTTTCTAGATTGATAATGTCAATGCGTTCGGTCCGCGTCTTGCCGGACGGAGTGGCTCGCGCGGTCTTGATGCCGCCGTCGTGCCTGATGAGCACGAGTTTGCGGCTCGCCACGGCTTGCCAGACGTCCGCCAGCCCACCGAGCCCATCACGCGGCTGGCAAGCCGCTACCGGAAACCCGCCGGTCTTGAGCACGGCATACATCGCCGTCGAGAGCTTCTCGACGGCCAGCGAACCGTCTACTAGCTGCGCACCGATCCCCGACGCGCGCAAGCGCTCTGCGGCGCGTCGAGCCGCGGGTCGGTCGACGCCACCGTCGTATCCCAAGGCGATCGGTGCAGGCAAGCCCAGCGCGGCGAGCAGGCGAAGCGATGGGCGTAGGCTATCGTGCACGTCGTCGAGCAGAGCCCCCTCGACGCCGATGAGCGCGAACCCATGGTTCCGGTGCCGCCGAAAGTGCTCCAAATACAGTTCAGCCTCATCACGTCGGCCGATGCTCGCCAGAAAGCTGAGTACGAGGTTGCGCTGACGCTCTTCGGGATTTGCCGGGCCTTCGGTCACAGCGCGTGTCTTAACCTATGCCTGAAGTCTTCGCACACCTGGACGCGTGTGGGGTCGCTCGGGTGGTAGCATGCACGGCGTGCAGATCGGACTGGTAACCCCGCCCGGCGTGTTGGGCAGCTTCGTTGCGCGAGCTGTCACGCCGGCGGGTCACGAAGTGAGCGTGGCCCCCAGCCTTGAGGCGTTGCTGGAGGATGCCTCCGAGTCACCGCCAGAAGTCGTGGTGTTCGCGCCGGTCATCGACGGCGAGTCTTCGGTGGACGTGCTTGAGCGAGCGCGTGCCGGCGACAACGCTCCGGCTCACTGTGTGTACCTGGGGTTGAGCGTCGAGGCGTGCGAGCGCGCGCGGAGCGCGGGGTTCGCGCGCGCCATCCAGCTACCGTTCCAGGCGCGCGAGCTGCTAAGTGCGGTGGAGCGCACGGCGCGGGGGAAGCTGCGAGTGCTGTTAGCCGATGACAGCGAGCTGATCCACAAGCACACCGTCCCGATATTGGTAGAGGCGGGCTATGACGTGGTGGAAGCGTACGACGGTCAGCAAGCGCTTGCAATGCTGCGGGAGGATCCTCCAGATCTGCTGCTAACTGATGTGGAAATGCCGAACATGGACGGCTACACGCTATGTCGCACAGTTAAAGAGGACGAGAAGACAGCAGTTATCCCGGTCGTGATCTGCTCGAGTCTAGGCGAGGCGCAAGACCTCGAGCGCGGGTTCGACGCGGGGGCCGACGACTATCTGGTCAAGCCGGTGGTTTCCGAAGAGCTGATCAGCCGGCTTCACTCTCTGCTCGCGGCGCGCATGGTGAGCGCCCGCGAACGGATCTTGGTCGTGGACGATTCGGCCGCGATCCGCCATCTGGTGGCCGATTGTCTTCGGCGCCAGGGGTTCAACGTTGCTACCGCGGTTGACGGCTCGGACGGTCTTGCCAAGGCGACCGAAAGCCCCCCGGACCTAGTGCTGACCGACTACGACATGCCCAAGATGACCGGTTTTCAGCTGGTTCACGCACTACGCAAGGAACTGGCGACGCGAGATGTACCGCTGGTCATGCTAACAGCGCGCGACAGCAAGCGTGACCAGGCGCAGATGCGAGCCGCCGGGTTAACAAGCTACTTGGTAAAACCGTTTACGACCGACAAGTGCATCGCGATCGTCGAGCGAGTTCTAGCCGAGGCCCGATTGTCTCGCTACAAGGAGGCCTCGCGCCTGTACATTAGCGAAGGCGCAGTGCGTGCGGCGGAAGAGCTGTCGGCATCCGGCGAACCGTACGCGATTCGTGCCAAAGAGGTCGACGCCACGCTGCTGTTCAGCGACATCTCGGGATTCACCAGCATGAGCGCAAAGATGACGCCCTCCGAGGTCGTCGCCATTCTGAACGAGGCCTTTGACGCGCTGTGTATCGTGATCAAGGACTGCGGGGGCGACATCGACAAGTTCATCGGCGATGCGATCATGGCCGTGTTCGAGGACCGACCAGACCGCGACGAGCCACACGCGCTGCGGGCAACCCGTGCCGCCTGGGGGATGCAGCGCGCTCTGGACCGATTCAACGCCGAACGCGATCCTCCGCTGGTGATGCGAATCGGCGTCAACTCTGGCCCGATCGTGCGTGGCGACATCGGGTCCCGCTTCGTGCGTCGGGACTACACGTGCATCGGGGATGCGGTGAACCGGGCTCAGCGCCATGAGTCCAACGCGCCGCTCGGCGGGGTGCTGATCAGTCGCGAGGTGTACGAACGCGTGCGCGACTACGTCACGGTAGAGGAAAAACCGGGAATACAGCTAAAAGGAATCGCGGAGCCGGTGAGCGCGTACATTTTGACTGACATGAAGGAGAAACAATAGCCATGCGGAGACATCGAATTGCACCTTTCCTTGTCGCCGCGGCTTTGGTGACGGGCGTTGCCTCGATCGCCGCCGGGGGGAGCAGCGAGGAGAGCCGGCATCCATACGACCCCGCATGCGCCTGGGGTCGCGTCTCCAACGGCCGCGGTATCTTAGTGCGGTGTCTGACGCGAGCAGAGGGCGAGGCGCTTGCGGTGAAGCCAGCGCCGGCTCAGTCGGCGAAGCCACCCGAGCCCAAACCATCGGCTACCGGCGCTGAGAAAAAGAAGCCGCCGACTGACAAGAAGCAGCCCGCGCCGCCCAACGAACCGTCATCGAAGTCAAAACCGAAAAAGGCGACGTCGGTGTTAAAAGCGGTACATGTCGAGAACGGTACGCTGCCGAAGGCCAAGGCACGCTTGAGCAAAGCGGTTACCCGTTTCAACGACTGTGTCGCCAAGCATGGCGGCATGTCTGACGGCAGTGGGTCGGTGCATGTGCGTTTCATGGTTCGCGAACGTGGGATCGCCGAAGGTGTGCAGGTCGCCAAGCGCCGCGGTATCAGCAAAGAGGCGGCCAACTGTGTAGCCCACGTCGTGGAGCGTCGCAGCGTTGGGCTGCCAAGCGCGCCGATCCTCGCCGCGACCGCCGTTATCGAATTCACTGCGATCACGTCAAAGAAGTCGCAGTGACGATCCGTGTGCTGATCGTCGACGATTCCGCGTTCATGCGGACGGCGGTCTCGCGGCTGCTCGAATCGGACTCACGGTTCACGGTGTGCGGTCAAGCCAGCAACGGTGCAGAGGCCGTCAAGCTCGCCCGCGAACTGAAGCCCGACGCGCTCACCATGGATTTCAACATGCCCGGAATGAATGGCGCCGAAGCGACCCGGGCGATCCTCAGCGAGCGCGCGGTTCCGATTGTAATGCTCAGCGCACACACCCGCGACGGGACGCGCGAGGCCGTTGCGGCGCTCGCGGCGGGCGCCGTCGACACCGTAGCGAAGCCTTCGGGCGAGGTGTCGGCGAACCTCAGCGCGATTCGCGCGGATCTGACCGACAAGCTTGCCTTGGCCGCAAAGGCGAATGTCCAGTCTGCGGCGCGCACTTCCATGGTGCCGGATTCGGGGTCACCCCGCTCGTTCAAGCCGATCCCTGCCGGGTCGCGCGTTGTGGTGGTAGCGAGCAGCACCGGCGGGCCTGCGGCACTCAGCTCGCTGCTGCCGAATCTCAAGCTGCGGGACGCGGCGCTGGTGCTCGTGCAGCACATGCCAGCGGGCTTCACGGAAGCCCTCGCCAATCAGCTGGCCGAAGCCGCTGGCTACCCGATTTCCGAAGCTGCTGAGGGGCAGCGCTTGGTACCGGGTCAGGGCGTTGTCGCACCCGGCGGAAAGCACCTCGTTGTCCATCGTGGTGGTGACCTGA
>JAUIKB010000155.1 GCA_030430975.1 Polyangia bacterium | reverse complement strand
CGCGTGCTCGGGACGCTGCCGCTCAAGGGGCAGGTGCTCAACTGGGTCGCGGCATGGTGGTTCGACAAGACGCGGCACGTAGCGCCGAACCACGTCATCGAGGTACCGGATCCAAACGTGCTAGTCGCGCACGAATGCGAGCCGCTCCCGGTCGAGATGGTCATGCGCGCCTACCTTACCGGTACGACGTCGACGAGCGTGTGGAGTCACTACGAGCGCGGCGAACGCGTGTTCTGCGGACACGCGCTGCCGGACGGGCTCAAGCAGCATCACGCGCTGCCGGAGCCGATCCTCACGCCGAGTACGAAAGCGGCTAAGGGGGACCACGACGTGTCAGCTTCTCGCGCGGAAATTCTCGAGATGACCGGCATGCCCGAAGCGGACTTCGACGCGGCCGCCACCATTGCCCAGAACCTGTTCGCGTTCGGTCAGAAGCTGTGCGCTGAGCGCGGCATCATCCTCGTCGACACCAAGTACGAGTTCGGCAAGTTGAGCGACGGAACGATCGTCGTGATCGACGAGATCCATACGCCGGATTCATCTCGCTTTTGGTACGCGAGCAGCTACCAAGAGCGAATCGCCGGGGGGCTCGCGCCGGAATCGTTCGACAAAGAATACCTGCGCCGGTTCCTCAAGGAGCAAGGATTCGCGGGCGATGGCCCGATTCCGGAGATTCCGGATGACGTGAAGGTCGAAGCCGTGCGCCGCTACATCGAAGCCGTCGAAACGATCACCGGAGAGACGTTTCAGCCGAACTTCGACGAGCCGATCGCGCGGATGCGTCGGAACCTAAAGCTCGGCGCCGGGGCGTGATTCCCCGGCATCGTCACTGACACTGCTGAACGGTTTCGATCGTCGCCGCTGGTTCCGCGCGGGCGAGGCTGCAGGCGCTGGGGCACAGGTGGATCTCGGAGGGGGATCCATTATTGTCGTAGTAATACGCTGGCGCGGCGGCGCAGGCACTTGCGTTGGCGACCTTGGCGAGCGTTTGTGGTGAGCCTCCGGTCGAGTAGGTGACCTCAAGCTTGGCGGCGCTTGCGCCGCTCGGGAACTCGTAGTGGCACTTCTCGGCGGCGCGCTTGATGTCGACGAGCCGGTTTTCAACATCCGCTGCAGTTGGGGTGTCGGTGGCGTTGTATTGACTACATGGCGGCGTGAGCGTTCCGCAGTGGCTGCCGTGCGGTTCCGCGCCGCCGGCCACGGCGAGGGTCTCCAGGTCAGCGTCGTCGAACGAGCCGCTCATCGTCATGAAGTAGGTTTCGATGCCGGTTGCGACTCGATGGTCACTGATTTGTGTCGCCATTTCCGTGAACGTTTTGGCGCAGCCTTCGAAGGCGCCGTCGGCCATCACGATACCGACCATCGTCCGCCCGGCGGTCTGTTGCGCGGAAGTGTAGCCGACGAGCGTATCCATCAACACGGCGATGTTGGAGTTTCCGGTTGGGGTGCTGCCGTCCAACAACGTCTTGATGCCTGGAAGCGCGGCCGTCGCCGTCTGGAGTTGCGTATCGGGTCCGGGCATCAGCGTGCAGGATGAGATGTCCCGCCATACGGCGGTGGCGACTCGCATGTCGGTAGCTTCCGAGCTGCTAAGGAAGTCGTACCCACCGTTGTTTTGGTTGCACCAGAGCGACGTGCCCGTGCCTCCGATCAGGCAGCTTGCTCCAGTGGCCATACTGCCCGTACCGTCGAAGAGCATGTACGCGTCCAGCGGTAGCGGTACGGCGGCTTCGCTGATCGGTGCGCACGCTTGGCACGAGCCGTTGAAGCACACTTGGCTGGTTGCCGTGCAATCGGTCCCGCCGGCGACGACTCCGGAGCCGTCGGCGTTGCACGTCGTGGCGACGTCACCGTTGCACGTCGGCTGATTGGGTTCGCAGATCTGGCTCTTGCAGCTCGGATCTTGCGAGTCGCAGTACTGGCTCGCCCCGCACGCTTCCTGGACGGTGCTCGTCAGCCCGTCACCTGAGCAGATGGAGACTGAGTTACCGTCACAAAAAAGCTTGTTAGGGGCGCAGACGAGCGACTTGCATTGGGCGTCGTCGCAGACCTGGTCGGTCGTGGTGCAGTCGGTCGTATTGAGAACCGTTAGGCCGTCGGCGGAGCACTCGACGATCTTCTCGCCGAGCGAGTCGCACTCGGTCTCGCCGGCTTCGCACACCCATGGCTCGCACGTCGTCATGTCGCCAGCCTCGACGCAGGTTGTTTTCGGGTCGCAGGCAACGGGAGCCAACCAGCGGTCGCCATTGGCGCTGCATGCGGCGACGCCGGTCGACTGGCAGCGTGACGTGCCCTCGGCACAGACATCGGGACGACAGATGTCGGCTGCGCAATGCTGGGTGTCTGCGCAGTCGCTGTCCCTTAGGCACTCCACGCAGTGTCCAGCCGGGATGTCGCACAGTCTTCCGAGCGGCGTGCAGTCGTTGTCCGAATCGCATTCCTTTTGACAGACGTTCGTCGCAGAGCACGTTTCGTCATCCATGCAGTCGGCCTTGGTTAGACAGTCGACGCACCGGCCCGCCGCCGTATCGCACACCTGCCCCCCCGAGCAGTCGAGCGAGTTAGTGCACGCCGTGTACGGGACGCAGGCGTTCGACGAACAGTCATTGTCGGCTGGGCAGTCGGCTTCGGTCGAGCACTCGACGCACAGCTCGAGAGTCGGGTCGCAGATGGTTTTGTTGCCGGGTTCGTTCGCGCAGTCGAGACTGTTGTCGCACTTGGTCGGGGGCACGCACGCGTTGGCCGCACAGGTGAAGCCGGGTTTGCAGTCGCCGCGTCTGACGCATTCGACGCACACCTGATTGGCCTCGTCACAGACGAGACCAAATTCGGAGCAGTCGCCATCGTTCATGCAGGTCGGCGCGGAGCCACCGCCGCCTCCGCTTCCGGAGGTAGCGCCGGTGCCACCGGATGCGCTGCCCGCCGACCCGCCCGAGGAGGACCCGGCCGACGAGCCCGCGCTGCCCGCTTCGGCTCCGGAGCCGGCAGACCCTGCGGATCCGCCCGCAGCGGACGCGCCGCCGCTGCCGGCACCGCCGCCGAACCCCGCGTTGTCGCTTCCGCCACACGCCACCGCGATCACACCCGCAAAGGTCGCCGCACCTAGGACTGTCCCTCTCATTTCGCCTTGTACGTAGCACGCAGCGCGCGTCTTCCCAATCGGCCGCCCTTTGTATCCAGGCGTGGCAAACTCCCGCACGTGAGATTCCGAATCGCCCTATCCGCCGCCGTCGTCCCGCTCGCCTGGTCGACGGCGGGCCATGCGGCTGCGACGGTCAAAGCCGGCGGCGGCCAGAGGGCCATGACGGTCGAACTACGCGGGGATACGCTGCTCGGGGCAACCTGCGGACGCACACCCTGCGACTTGAGCGGGGCGAAGCCGCTGGTCAAGGACCCCAGCTTGGCGAAGCTGCCCGCGGCCGGCATTCGTTACGTGATCGTGCCGATCGGCAAGGGTCGGCGCGCGCTGGTCGTGAGACAGCGTGACAAGGCTCGCGATCGCACGTGGCAGGCGATCGTCGTCGCCGTGCCCGGAGCGGCCGTCCCCCGCGTCGTGTTCAGCGGCTGGACTGGCCTTACCAGCGGCGTCGCGGGTGAACGCACCGGCAAGATGGTGGCGATTTCAGAATCGAAACAAGGTGGGCGCAGCATCGTGGTCGGTGAGCAGCACGAGAACATGTCACTGTGCGGCCGTCCGGCGGTCATGAGCCCCAAGGTGCTCGTGAACAGCACGTTGACACTGAAGCCGGCCAAGGTGCAGCGGCTGACGGCAGCTGAGCGACGATCCGCGCTGAAGCTACGGGCGGTCCGCGTGCAGGCCGAGGAGACAGCCGCAGGCGACCATCAGCTCTTGCGCGCCCTCGCCGCCAGTAGTGCGATCGGCAATCCGCAGCATCTGACCGATAGCGATCCGGATACGACTTGGTCCGAAGGTCGCGGCGGAACCGGTCGCGGCGAGTTTGCGCTGCTTCGAGCGGCACCCGAAATACCCATCAGCTCATTCGAGTTTGTTTTCCGCCCAAGAAAAAACGAAATCAAAGGGGGCGCTGCCCCAAAGGAGTTTTGGCTAGCCGGGCGTCAGAAGCTATTTCACGTCACGGTTCCAGAGGACGGGTGGGCGGAAGCGGGCGCCCGCTACCGAGTAAAGCTGCCGACGGCCATGCAGTCTGATTGCTACGCGGTCGTACATGAGTCCAGCTACGCGGCGGGTAAGAACGTGCGCGTGACCTTTGCTGAGATCACGGCCCAAAGCGAGTTCGGCGCTGCGGATCCCGACGCGTTGATTCAGGCGCTCGCCGGTGGTGGTCCGCGCGCAGACGCAGCCGGCGCGGTGTTGCGGACGCTCGGCGATGAAGCGCTCCGGAAGCTCGCGGCACGCTACGTCACGCTCGACGAGCGTGCTCAGAGCGTCGCGCTCGACGTACTCGACCACGGTCAATGCAACGTCGCGCTCCCGGCGTACGTCGAGGCGCTGCGCGCTGCTGCAGAGGGGCAGCGCATTCACGCTCAGCAGCGCATACGGCGCTGCGGGAAGGAAGCGGGACGGGCGCTCGCCAAGGCGGTGCGCACGGCGCGTCGCCACAAGGACCGCCTGCTGTGGGGGGCGGAACTAGCGCTGCTCGACCCCGCCCGAACCGTCGCCGAGTTCGTGCGACTCACGCGCAACGCATCGAAACGCCAGCGGCGGGCGTATCGCCTCATCCTCGGTCGCGCCGGGGTGAACCCGTCAGCGAAGCAAGCGGTCGCGAAGGCCCTGGCTCAGGGCGGGCATGCGGGCTCGCAGATCGAACTGCTCCGCTCCCTGGGGCCGGGGGTTACCAAACACCAAGCGGTCGCTGCCAGCGCGCTCCAGCGGTTGCTCAGCGGCAAGCCCACGTTTCGCACCCGCTACTTGCTGCTCGAGCCTGCCGCCCACCTCGCGGCTAAGAGCGGGTTTGCGCGTCACTTCGTGGCTGCCGCGATGACGACGGACCGCAACCCACACCAGCGCGCACATGCGGCGTCGGTGGCAACGAACGTGCGACTTTTCAAGACAGAGCTCGGTCAGGCTCTGCGCGACCCATACATGCGCGTACGCGAGGCAGCGGTTCAGAGCGCTGCAACACCGCAAGCGCACTTCGCGCAGGCGGCGTTGCTTCATCGCCTGGCTCGCGACAAGTGGCCGACCGTCCGCGCTCAATCGGCTGCGGCTTTGGCTCTGCACCGTCGCAGCGCGGACGTCGACAAAGCCCTGGCTGCCGCGCTCGCGGATCCGTCGCACCACGTGCGGCGTCCGGCGGCGCTCGCGCTAGGATTGCGCGGCGCTCGCCGCTACGACCACGTGCTGATCGATCATCTCAACGACGCCAAGGAACACGTCGACGTCCGAGCCGGCGCGGCAGAGGCGCTCGGGCGCATGTGTGCCAAACGGGCCACGGGGGACCTGACGACGCTCGCGCTCGCGCTGGCCAAGCCGATGGTGACGCAAGAGGACCGCACGCTCGGCAGTTACGCTGTCCAGGCGCTGGGTCGCTTGCGTCCGGCGGACCTTCGCAAACGCTTGGCACCACTGTTCGGAAAGGAAGCTTCCCGGCTCGCCCGTTCAGCAGCGCAGGCGGCACTTCGTGAAAAGGGGACCTGTCGGTAGCTATAACGCCAGGCTGACGGTGACTCCGGTATCCAGCTTTGGTACGAGGGCGCATGAGTGAAGGCTGGGTATTGGTCACCGGAGCGTCCGGATTTGTCGGTTCGCGCCTGGTCAAGAAGCTGATCGACCGCGGGGAGAAGGTAAAGGCGTTCGTTCGGCCGAGCTCGTCGCTGAAGCAACTGAGCGGATACCCTTCAACCCGGTTCAAGCTCGCCTACGGCGACATCACGATCGGCAATACGGTTTATCGGGCGCTGGCGGGCTGCGACCGAATGTACCACGTCGCTAGCAACTTCAAGATGTGGGACAAGAAGCCGGAGCGGATCCTCGAGCCCGCGGTGGCCGGAACCAAAAACGCGCTCGAAGCGGCTAAGCAGCGCGACCTGGAACGCGTGGTCGTGACCAGCAGCTGTGCGACCCTCGGCGCCACCCGTTCTCAGGAGGAAATGGATGAGGAGTCCGAGTTCAATCTCCAGGATCCAGAGACCTACATTCTCTCCAAAGTGCGCGCCGAGCAGGCCGCCCTGGAGATGAGCGACGAGGTGCCGCTGGTCATCGTGAACCCGAGCGGTATCGTCGGCCCCGGCGACTGGAAGCCGACGCCGACGGGCGGGATGGTTCTGAAGTACCTGAAATGGGATCCATCGATCGCTTTTCCGACCTCGGATGGCGGCCTGAACCTGGTCGACGTGGATGACGTCTGCGACGGCCACATCGCCGCGATGGATCAGGGCAAGCTGGGCGAGCGCTATATTCTGGCCGGCGAGAACATTACCTTCGGTCAGCTGTTCTCGACTCTCCACGAACTGACGGGTCTGGCTCCTCCTGGGAAGCCGGTCAGTTCAGGCATGGCCACGCTGTTCGGTCGCATCGAAGAACTAAGAGCGCGTCTGCGTGGCCGAGAGCCAGAGATCACCTACAGGCTCGCGCGCGATTTCGTGGGAGCGTATGTATGGGCTTCGAACGAAAAGGCACGACGCGAGCTCGGTTTTCAGCCGCGGTCGGCGCGTGAAGCGTTGGCGCGGTCGGTGTCTTGGTACCTAGCCAACGGTCACGTTCCTGAGAGCGCGGCGAGTCGCGTGCGTCTCGAACTCTCGGTCGCCTGAACGGATAGGTCAGCGTGTCCGAGGACGTCTCACGAACAAGCCAGGTCGCTCTGGTGGCCGCAGCAGGGTCGATGCTGGCGGTGGTTCCGGGCGCCATTCGCGCGGGGTCGGCGGGGGTCAGCATAGCGCTTGGCTGGTTAGCGCTTGCTGGGACGTGTGCCGCTCTGATCGGTCCGGTCGCCTTGAGCCTGCAGTCTGCGCGGCGCTACGCGGCGGGTCTGTGGACGGTCGCAGTCGGCGCGCTGCTGTCGACCGGCGTGCTGATGGCGTTCGCGGCATTGCTCAAAGCCAAGACGCATCATCGTCCGCTCGGGTCGGTAGTGTTTGCGCTCGCCGCGGGCGTCGCTGTGTTGGGTGCGCTGGCCGTCGTGGGGCGCCTCGTTCATTGGTGGAAATTTGCCGAGGACGAGGCGGTGCGCAAGCGGGGCAAGTTGGCGCTGCTCGTTTGCGGCGCTTTGGGAGCGCTCTTGCTCGTCAAGTTTGGGCTGCCGCTCGTAACCGGCGCGGGTTACCGCGGCGCGGCGCTCGACGGTTTGCTCATGGTCCTGGTGGTGGGCGCCGCGTCTCGGGTGTCGGTGCCCGCGAGCGTGGCCCGCTTCGGCCTGCCGCTGCTGTTGGCGCTCGGTTTGACGGGCGTGGCCATCCTGGCGGCCAGCGCGACCGTGCGCGCTGGGGTGTTCCAGAGCGCGCCGGTGCCGAGCGCGCTGCTTTCGTGGCTCGGTTAAGCCTGCAGTAGCTGCGCGTTTGGCCAGTGTGGCGCTGAGCTTTACAGCGCGGGCCGGGTGACTACATTGTCCAGCACCATGTATCCACAGCAGTCACAGCAGAATTCCTACGGTGCCCCGGCAGCGCCGCTCGCCACGGGCGTGTCGCGTCTTGCCTACTTGCGCAAGGTCTACGGGCTGTTCACGACCAGCATCATCGCCGCTGCGGTCGGCGCCATGTTCGCGCTGTACGCCGGTACCGGCGCCTCGGCCGCGACCATTCGCGTAGGCGACACGGTGGCGCAGGTGCCGCCGCTGGTGGCGCTGCAGTCGGGCTGGATCGGCATGATCGTCGGCTTCGCGCTGGTGTTCGGCGGCTTCACTATCGCGATGAAGATGAGCGCGAAGCCTGTCGTCAACGTGCTCGCACTGCACGGCGCGGCGTTTATCTCGGGCGTCTACATCGCGCCGATGGTGTTCTTCATCACCATTGCCGCGTCTCAGGGCGCGACGCTGTCACCATCGCCTGTACGCGATGCGTTCGTGCTGGCGTCGTTGGCGTTCAGCGGTTTGACCGCCTACACGATGATTTCGAAGAAGGACTTCTCGTTCCTGGGCGGCTTCTTGAGCATGGGCTTCTGGGTCGTCTTGGGCGCGCTGGTGCTCAACATCTTCATCGGCAGCGCGGTGTTCCATCTCGCCGTGGCGAGCGTCGGCGTGCTGCTGTTCTGCGGCTACATCCTGTACGACACGTCCCGAATCATGCGAGCTGCTCCGCCGCCGGTCGCCGCCGCCGTGATGCTCTATCTCGACTTCTTCAACCTGTTCATGTTCCTGCTAACGATCCTCGGCTCGCGCCGCTCGTAGGCGTCGGTCAGCGGGCCGGTTTGCCACGCGCGGCCTGCTCGACGGTGCCGCGACCGGTAATGATCCGGTGGGGGTGAAAGGCGCTCACGCCGGGTCGGTTTTCGGCGGCCCGCGCGGCGTGTACGTCGTGTCATTGACTCGATGCGGGGGATCAGATGGTTGGCGGTCGTGCCGATTGCCGTGGTGGTGTCGTCGGCGTGCGGTCAGGTGACCGACGAGGCGTCGGCGACCGGCGGTGGCGCAGCGGGCGGCCAGCAGGGCGGCACCGGCGGAATGTCGAGCGGTGGCGCGGCTGGTTCCGGGGCCCAGGCGGGGAGCGGTGGTAGCGCCGGCGGCTCGGCGGGTAGCCCTTCGTCGGGCGGTTCGAGTAGCGGCCCGGATCCGACCTGCAACCCAGCGTTCTGCGCGATTCCTCCCGAAGGCGAACCGTGCTGTTTGCCAGCGAGCAACCCCGTGGATTGCGGACAGGATCTCGGCGACGGGTGCGTACCGGTGAACGGACCGGATCGCTGCGAGTGGAACTTCTGCCCTTCGTCTTCCGAAACGGGGGTGGTGACTTGCTGCGTGAGCGACCGGGGTCCGTGCGGGTTCGACGCGGGCGCCGGGTGTTTTTCCGAAGGGCTTTGTGCGCCCGACCAGTGTCCGTCACAAGGTCCGGGGACGCCGTGCTGTCTCGATACCATCGGCCCATGTGGAATGGACGAAGGGAGCGGCTGTGAAGCCGTGCCCTGCGACCCGTCAGCGTGCCAGGTCAGTGGGCCCGGCGTGCCGTGCTGTACAGCCCCGAACGGGCCGTGCGGCATGGACGACGGCGACGGCTGCAATACGGAGCCGGGCCGATGCAATCCGACGTTCTGTCCGACGACCGGGCCCGGCGTCACGTGCTGCGTGAACCCTTACGGTCCGTGTGGGATGGATTCAGGGATGGGATGTGGGGCAACATCGGGTCCGTGCGATCCGGCGTTT
>JAUIKB010000154.1 GCA_030430975.1 Polyangia bacterium | reverse complement strand
GAGGACATGAGCATGGAGCGTCGCTACATACTGCAGGCGTACGGCGCGGAGATCGTCTTAACCAACGCGGTCCGCGGGATGGCGGGTGCGGTCGAGCGCGCGAAGGCTCTGCTGGCCACCACGAGCGGTGCGTTCATGCCCAGCCAATTCGACAACCCCGCCAATCCTCGGGCCCACCACGAAGGCACCGCTGTGGAAATCGTCGAACAGCTCGACGGTGATGTTGCCGCGTTCGTCGCCGGGGTGGGCACCGGCGGGACCCTGACGGGGGTTGGCGGGTACTTGCGCGAGCACCTAAAGAATCAAGCCGAAGTGGTCGCGGTGGAGCCGGCGTCGAGCGCGGTGCTGAGCGGAAAGCCGCCCGGACTGCACGGCATTCAAGGGCTAGGCGCGGGGTTCATTCCCGACGTGCTCGACCAAGACTTAATCGACGCGGTCGTCGCCGTGACCGATGTGACCGCTCAACGGATGGTTCGTCGACTCGCACGGGAAGAAGGGCTGCTCGTGGGCCCGTCCGCTGGCGCCAACGTCGCGGCCGCCTGCGAGGTGGCTAAGCGCGTCGCGGGCAACGTCGTCACACTCCTATGTGACTCCGGCGAGCGCTATCTGTTCTAGCAGAGCCTTGGCCTGTTGGCGGTGGCGAACACCATCGGTTGGTTCACTCGCCCTCGACTGTGTCACTCGCCCGTAAATTTGGGTGGCCGATGCTGAGCCCAGGCCATCACGCCCTCCATCATGTCCTTGGAGCCCAGCAGCTTTAGCTGTTCCGCCTTTTCGCGATCGAGCGCAGCCTCGACATTGCCGTTGAACGAGTCGCGAACGGACCGCTTGATAGCCGCGAACGCCAGTGGCGGGCCGCCCGCGAGTTCCGTCGCTAGGCTGGCGGCGGAGTCCGCAAGCGCGTCGTGCGCAACGACGCGATTGGCCAGACCGACCTCCAGCGCGAGGTTTGCATCGATCTTCGTACCGAGCAGCAGGAACTCCATGGCTCGACCGAGGCCGACCAGTCGGGGCACCCAAAACGTACCGCCACCATCCGGCATCAAGCCGATCTTCACGAACTTCTCTTGGATGTAGCCGGTGTCCGCGAGGATGCGCAGATCGCAAGCGAGCGCCAAGTCGGCGCCGAAACCGACCGCCGGTCCGTCCACCGCCGCGACGAACGGCTGAGGAGCGCGCACGATGGCGCGGATGAGTCGATGGAATTCTTCGATCCGCTCGTCCATTCCCGCCTGGGCCTCGCCCATGGCCGATTTCAAGTCGGCTCCCGAGCAAAACGAGCGGCCAGCGCCGGTCAGCACGACAGCGCGTACGGATGCATCAGCGGTCACTTCCTCGAGAGCCTCGCCGAGGGCGCGGACGAGCTCGCGGCTCAGGGCATTTTTGGTTGAGGGTCGGTTCAGCGTCAGCGTGGCGACCGCACCCGCGCGGTCCAAGAGCAGGACTGGTTCATCGGTCATGACGAACGATCTAGGTGCAGGACCGTGGGGCGACCACTGCTAATTTGCTCTTTATCGCCAGCAACGCCTCCGCTCAGTCCACGACGGTTGCCGTCTGCCGTGCTAAGGCGGGCTGATGGGCCGACCCTTTGAAGCACCGAGGGCGCTGCCGCTGGACGAGCAGAGCGGCGAGACGTTTCCGTACCTGGTTCGGCTGATGCAGCGCCTGCTCGCGCCGGACGGATGCCCGTGGGATCGCGAGCAGACCCAGGCCTCCGTGGCCGGGTATCTTCTGGAGGAGGCTTGCGAGGTCATCGACGCCGTTGAAGAGGGCGACGCCCAGGGGGTTGAGGAGGAGCTGGGCGATGTGGCGATGTTGGTGGCGTTCATGGCCGAGCTCGGGCGCCGCCAGCGCGAGTTTGGGCCAGACGACGTCGTGCGCGGCATTGTGACCAAACTCGTGTCCCGACATCCCCACGTTTTCGGAGACGCCGCGGTAGCGAACTCGGACGAAGTCCTCGTCAATTGGGAACGGCTCAAAGAACAGGAAAAGGGTCGGCGCCCACTGCTTGCCGGCATCCCGCGATCGTTGCCGGCGCTCATGCGCGCCCAGCGCATGTCACGTAAGGTGGCCAAGGTTGGGTTCGATTGGCCGGATACGCGCGGGTCCCGTGCGAAAGTGGACGAGGAGCTGCAGGAGCTGGACGACGCGATCGCTAGCGGAGAGCAGCACCGAATTCAGGCGGAGCTCGGTGACGTGCTGTTCGCACTGGTCAACCTGGGGCGTCGCCACAACGTCGATGCAGAAGCGGCGCTCCGCGGGACAGCCGACCGTTTTTCCAACCGGTTCGCGCACGTTGAAAGCCGCGTGGGTGAAGAGCACGGCGACTGGCCTCGAGACGAAGCCGGCAAACCGACGCGTGGACTCTCGCTCGATGAGCTAGACGGCTACTGGAACGAAGCCAAACGGGCGGAGCGGTGAAGCCGCTGCATCCACTCGAACGTCTCCCGGAGGAATGGGGCGAGCTGCTTGAGGCCCGCGGCGTGAGGCGGTTTCGCGGGCAGCAGGTCTTCCAGTGGCTGCACCGCAGGGGCGTCAGCGATGCTGCGAAGATGACCAATCTCAGTCGGGAACTCCGCACCAAGCTCGCCGAGGAATCGCTGGAGCTCCCGCTGACGATTGCCGACGTGCGCCGGTCCGCAAGTGGCACGCGTAAGCTCCTTCTGGAGCTCGCGGGCGGTGGCAGGATCGAATGCGTGATGATTCCGATGACGAAATCGGCGTCGTGGAAAGACGCTGACGCCGGCGCGCTGGATGACGATCCGGATGACGAGTTGCCGCCCCAAAAGCGCGTGACGCTGTGCATCTCGACTCAGTACGGGTGCGCGATGGGGTGCGTGTTTTGTGCGTCGGGGCAAGCAGGACTGCAGCGCGGACTCTCAGCCGCCGAGGTGATCGCTCAAGTGATGTTGGCGAGGCAGCAGCTGGAGCCAGGCGAGGTATTGCGCAATCTCGTCTTCATGGGCATGGGCGAACCCCTTCACCACTACGAACAGACGGCGCGCGCGATCCGCGTGTTGACCCACGCCGATGGGCTAGACCTGAGTCCGCGCCGGATCACCGTGAGCACGGTGGGTCTGGTGCCGGGCATCGAGCGCTTGGGAGCAGACTTCGACGGTAAGGTCGGGCTGGCAGTGAGCGTTCATGCACCTGACGACGCGACGCGCTCGAGCATCATGCCGATGAACCAGCGTTACCCATTGGCGGATCTGATGCGCGCGCTGCGCGACTATCCGTTGCCGAAACGTCGCCGTATCACCATCGAGTACACGCTGATTCGAGGTGTCAACGACGCGCCGGCACAAGCCGAGCAGCTAGCGGAGCGGCTGGCGGGCCTGCGGATCAAGGTCAACCTGATCCCGATGAATCCGATCGGTGCCAGCGACATGCGCGCGCCGGATGACGGTGTGGTGAAGCGCTTCGCCGACATTCTCGATCGCCATCGCGTTTCGTGTTTCGTCCGGACGCGTCGTGGATCGGATGTCGATGCGGCTTGCGGCCAGCTAGCGTTGGCCGGCGATCTGGTCAAAAAGCGTCGTGGGGCGTCGACGGTTTGAAGCCAGTTGAGGCGGCGGTATGCTGCGCCTCGATGACAAGCGAATCTCTAGTCGAAGCTATTCGGTCCGCACGCGCCTGGGTCGAGTCCGATCCGGACCCCGAGAGCAGGGCGGAGTTGACGCAGCTGATCGAGGCCGAGTCGCCGGACCTCGTCGAGCGTATGGGTCCGGAGCTGCAATTCGGAACGGCGGGCCTGCGCGGTGTGGTGGGCGCTGGCCGTGCGCGCATGAACCGGGCGGTGGTCATGCGAGCGGCACGCGGCGTGGCGGACTACGTTCGCGATCGCGTCCTCGACGGTCGCACGCTGCCTATCGTTGTTGGGCGGGATGCACGTCTCACGAGTGATCGGTTCATGCGTGACACGATCGACGTACTCGTCGGGGCGGGGCTGAACGTCCGCTACTTCGCGGAGCCGGTGCCGACGCCTCTGGTGGCGTACGCGGCGCGCCAATTGGGCGCGGTTGCGGCGATCTGCATCACTGCCAGCCACAATCCGCCCGAGTACAACGGTTTTAAGGTCTACGCGAGCAACGCCGCGCAGATCATTCCGCCGGTCGACGCCGAGATAGCGAAGCGGATCGCCAACGCGGGTGCTGCGAACTCGATCCGACGCGCACAGGATGCACTAGAGACCGGCCACGAACGCGTCGAAGCGATCGGTGACAGCATGGTCGAGCGCTATCACGCCGACGTAGACAGCCTGCGGCCGCCGCACCGTGCGTGTCGCGATATGCCGATCGTGTACACACCGCTGCATGGCGTCGGCGACCGATTCGTCCACCGTGCCTTCGCGCTGGCCGGATTCACGGCGCTGTCGAGCGTGCCGTCGCAGAAAGATCCGGACGGAAAATTTCCAACAGTTAACTTTCCGAATCCAGAAGAACCGGGTGCTCTCGACGCCGCGGTCGCCGTTGCCGAAGACCTAAAAGCGCCGCTGATTCTTGCCAACGATCCCGACGCGGACCGTCTTGCGGTCTGTGCGCGGACGCCGAGCGGAAGGTACGTCCCGTTTACTGGAAACCAGATCGGGTTGCTACTGGCCGACTATGTGCTGGCTCGAGCGGCAGCCACGCCACAGCCGTTGGTGCTGTCGAGCATTGTCAGCTCGCCCATGCTCGGCTCCATTGCCGAACACTACGGAGCTCACTTCGAGCAGACGCTGACTGGCTTCAAGTGGATTTGCAATGCGGCGCTTGCGCTGGAAGCAGCCCAGAGCGTGCGCTTCGCGTTCGGCTACGAAGAAGCGCTCGGCTACTCCATCGACAGGGTCGTTCGAGACAAGGACGGCGTCAGCGCCGCCGTCGTTTTTGCCGAAATGGTGGCCGAATGCGAGGCGCAGAAGGTCGGCATCCTGGACCGGCTGTATGACCTTTACCGTCGCCACGGTCTGTGGGTTAGCCACCAGCTCAGCATCGTGCGCAAGGGCTCGCAGGGAGCTGCGGACATCGCCGGAGCGATGCAGAAGCTCGCGGACGACGCGCCGCCGTCCTTGGCGGGTTACGACGTCGAGCAGATGCGCGACTTTCGGCACGGGGGCGAAGCTCGACCCCAGTGGCTGCCGGAGACGGCGCTGATCGAACTGTTGTTGGGCGGGGGTTCACGGGTGCTGGTGCGCCCGAGCGGAACCGAGCCGAAGCTCAAGATCTATGTCGATCTGTGTCGAAAGTTGGATGCGGACGCGAGCGTAACCGGCGCCGAGACCGAGCTGCTGGCGGACGCAGAGCGCGTCGCGGAAGCTGTGGCCGCGACTATCGGGCTTCACGACTAGCGGCGCCTAGCATTCGTCGGTATGAGCGACGACTTCGGAGGAATCGAGATCCTCGATCGCGTCGCGAACTGCCGCGCCGACCTCGGCCTCGGTTCCCACGACCGTCACCAGCAGGTTTGCTGGGTCGATGCGGGCCCTGATGGCGGCGTTCGCCTGCTCAAGCGTGACGCTCTGCACGTGCTGTCGGTAGTGCGTGTGGAAGGTCGCCGGGAGGCCGACCAGCTCAACGTCGACGGGAAACCACACGCGTTTGCTAGCGGTGTCTTCGGCAAAAGCGTGCGACTTGATCAGGTAGCTCTTCGCCCACGCGAGCTCTTCGGCGGTGACACCCTCGTCTACCCACTCGCGTAGCAGTCGCAATTTGAGACGGATGCAGTCCGCGGCGTCGCCGGCCTTGGGGAATGTCCATAGGCGCAAGGCGCGGCGTTGTCGGGCGTACGGCAAGCTCGAATACGCGCCGTAGGACCAGCCGCGCTTTGAGCGCACTTCGCGCATCAGGCGGGCTGTGAACGTGCCACCGAACACGGTGTTGGCAACATGCAGCGCCGGGTAGTCGGCATCATGAGGATCCGCACCGTGCGTGCCGACTAGAATCTGGGTTTGTGTGCGTTCGGGCTTGTCGACGAAGGTGAGGTGGCGACCTTTTGGGCCAGGCCAAATCGCATGTTCCGGGCGCGCGTCGGCTGAACGTTGGGGCAACGCATCAGCGAAACGGGTCGCGATCGACCGCGCTTGAGATTCGGATATATCGCCCGAAAACGCGAACAACAGATCGTCGGGCGCGGTGATTGCGTCGTAGCGGCGTCGAATCGCAGCATCGTCGATCGCTTCAAACACCGTGGGCGTCCCGATCACCGACCGTCCGTACGGGTGGCCCGCGTAAAAGCGCCTTCGGAACCAGCGACGCGCGAGAGTAGCGTCGTCGTTACTCGACTCCGTGTACTCGGCGGCCGATTCGCGTCGCAGCCGCTCGCGAGCTTCCGCGTCAAACGTCGGGTTGGCGACGATCTTTAGCGCCGTCTCGACGAACGCGTCCAGCGATCTTCGAATGGTGGTGCCAAAGAACGAGGTTACGTTGTACCCGACGTCTACTCCAAACGAGCCGCCGATCCTGTCGAACGCCTCGTCGAGTTCTTCTGCGGCCATCCCGCCGCCGGTACGCCGCATTAGCCGCGCAGTGAAGCGAGTGGCGCCAGCGAGTTCGGCGGGCTCGTAGGCTGCGCCATTGCGGGAAACGACGGACATATGGACAAGCGGCAACGCGCTGCTCTGTTCGACGAACACCTGAGCGGTCATCAGGAAGCCTCCTCTGGGGCACTCTTTCGCACATACACGACCGTGCTGCTTTCCTGGACGAGATAGCGACGCGCGACTCTGAGCAAGTCGTTGCGGGTGACTCGGCGGAGTGCGTCGACCCGACGCAGCGAGGCGTCCGGCTCACCAAGCACGGTGTCGTAGTAGCCGATCGTCGATGCTTTTCCGTCGACGGTTTCGAGTCCAGACAGCTGGCCGAGTTCAAGGCGCGCCGTGGCACGCTCGATTTCTTCTACGGAGGGCGGTTCGGTCTTGAGGCGCTCGATTTCTTCGTTCAGCGCGGACTCGATGCGCTCAGCCGGAAAGTCGTCGCGGCACGTCGCTGTGATCTCGATCAAGCCCGGGTCGTGAAACGGACTTACGAACGCACGTACGTCCGTGGCGATCTCATCGTCGCGAAGCAGGCGCCGATGGGCTCGCGACGCGCGTCCCCCGAACAGCACCTCGGCGAGTACCGTGACCGCCAGATGATCCGCATCACCTAGCGCCGGTGACTTGAATCCGACCGAGAGCTTCTCGGTGGGAACGGGCTGCGGCAGTTCACTCACGCGGCGTTCGGTCTGTGGTGGCTCGGGTCGGACGTCCTCAAGCGGCACACTGGCGGACTGCAGGGCTGCGTAGTGCTCGGACAACAGCGGCAGAAGCGACTGGGCGTCGGTGTCTCCTACTACGACGATCGTCGCGTTGTTGGGTGCGTAGTACGTCGAGTAGAACTGCTCGCAGTCTTGCGTGTTGAAGTTCTGGATGTCTCGCATCCAGCCGATCGTCGGCCAGCTATAACCATGGCGAGTGAACGCGGTCGACCAGAGTAGTTCGCTCACGCGGCCGTCCACGTCGTCGTCGACCCGATAGCGGCGCTCGTTGGCCACGACTTCTTTTTCACTTTCAACCTGTGGCTCGCGTAGCACCAGGTTCGTCATGCGTTCCGATTCGAGCTTCGCCACCAGCGCTAGCTCCGAGGTCGGCACGGCGATGTTGTACTGTGTCCAATCGAGCCAGGTGGCGGCGTTGCTTTCTGCGCCTGCTTCTTCGAGAGTCCTGTCGAACACGCCTGGTCCGAGGTTCTCGGTCTCGTTGAACATCAGGTGTTCGAACAAGTGGGCCAGGCCCGTCTTTCCCTGGTGCTCATGGCGTGAGCCAACGCGGTACCACGTGTGATACGCAACAACCGGTGCGCTGTGGTCCTCGCACAGCAGCACGCGGAGGCCGTTGTTGAAGATGTAGGCGTCGAGCCGCAGGCCGGCGCCGAACCCATAGGTTCCTTCGTGTTTTACGCCGGCGATCGAGGTTGGCTTTGGCGAGGTTGTCATAGGTATCACTGCCCCCTTTCGGTCCGGTTGGCGGGGTGTGGGTTGGTGGGCTGTGTGTCGGCAGCGGTTCGGTCCATAGGCTGTCGCACAGCGGTCAGTCGTCGAGCTTGAGAATGGCGAGGAACGCTTCCTGAGGTACGTCGACGCGGCCGAACTGCTTCATCCGCTTCTTGCCTTCTTTTTGTCGCTCAAGAAGTTTTCGTTTGCGCGAGATGTCGCCGCCATAGCACTTGGCGGTGACGTCCTTGCGCTGGGCCTTGACGGTGGTGCGCGCGATGATCTTGTTGCCGAGGGCGGCCTGAATCGCCACCTCGTATTGTTGGCGCGGGACCAGCTCTTTGAGTTTCGATGCAAGCGCGCGCCCCCGCGGGAACGCGAAGTCGCGATGGACGATGACGCTCAGCGCGTCGACTGGTTCCGCATTAACCAGCATGTCGAGCTTGACCAAGTCGCCCTGGCGATACCCAACGAGTTCGTAGTCCATGCTCGCGTAGCCACGCGACGCGCTCTTGAGTCGGTCATGAAAGTCGAGGATTACCTCGGCGAGCGGGAGTTCATAGGTAACGACCACGTGCTCTTTGGTGGCGTATTGGATACCGATCTGGGTTCCGCGACGCTCCTCGCAAAGCGCCACAACCGCACCGACGTATTCCGACGGAACGTGCACAGGTACGCGCATGATGGGCTCTTCGATGTGTTCGAGTTCGCCGGGGGGTGGCATCTTTGACGGGTTGTCTACGACCACCGTTTCGCCGCTGGTGAGTTTGGCTCGGTAGGAAACGCTCGGAGCCGTCGTGATCAACTCCAGCTGGTACTCACGCTCCAGCCGCTCCTGGATAATCTCCATGTGCAGCAGTCCTAGAAAGCCGCACCGGAACCCGAAACCGAGCGCGTCGGAGGTGTCCGGTTCAAACTCGAACGACGAATCATTCAAGTTGAGCTTGGACAACGCATCGCGCAGATCCTCGTACTGAGCGTTGTCGGTGGGGAACACCCCCGCGTAGACCATCGGCTTCACTTCTTTGAATCCGGGCAAGGCCTCAGCGGCCTTGCCTCGGGCGTGAGTGATGGTGTCGCCCGTCTTGGTGTCCAGAACGCTCTTGATGTTGCCCGCAAGAAACCCGACTTCACCGGGGCCGAGTTCTTTGAGCGCCTGCGCATGGGGCGCAAAACAACCCATCTCCGTGACCTCGTAGGTGCGATCCGTCGCCAGGAATCGAACCTTGTCGCCCTTACGCAACGTGCCGTTCATGACCCGCACCATGATGACCGCGCCGCGATAGCTGTCGTACCAGCTGTCGTAGATGAGCGCCTGCAGCGGCGC
>JAUIKB010000153.1 GCA_030430975.1 Polyangia bacterium | reverse complement strand
CCGAAGCGGAGGTCATCGACGAACCGGTCAAGAAGAGGCCCCGCAGTGCGGCGGCGAAACCGTCGAAAGGGCTAGCGTCCCGTGACCCGCTGCAGATCTACATGCGCGAGGTCCAGCAGCACAAACTGCTCACGCCCAAGGAAGAACGCGAGCTCGCAATTCAGTACCGTGAAACCGGGGACGTCGACGCTGCGGCCAAGCTCGTCACGTCGAACCTCCGGCTCGTGGTCAAACTCGCGTATGAGTATCGCAAGGCCTACCGGAACATCATGGACCTGGTGCAGGAAGGCAATATCGGCCTGATGCAGGCCGTCAAGCGGTTCGACCCGTATAGGGGTGTCAAGCTCTCCAGCTACGCTGCGTGGTGGATCCGAGCCTACATGCTCCGGTACATCTTGAACAACTGGCGACTCGTCAAGATCGGCACGACTCAGGCACAGCGGAAGCTCTTCTTTAATTTAAATAAGGAAAAAGCGCGACTCAGCGCAATGGGGATCGAACCCACGCATGGAGAGATCGCGAAACGCCTGAACGTCGACGAAAAGTCGGTGCGCGAAATGGACCGACGACTGGCTCGAGCCGACGCTTCCCTAGACGCGCCCGTCGGCGACTCCGAGGGACGCCAGACATCCCGCATGGACCTGCTCGAATCAGCGAGCGCCGGACCGGACGCACTGACCGAGAGCGCTGAGCTTTCCGAAATCGTTCGGCAACATCTCGATCAGTTTCGCACGACGCTCGAGGGCAAGGAGGCGACGATCTTCGACAAGCGAATCGTCGCAGAGGACCCGCAAACGCTTCAGCAGCTAGGAGACGTGTTCGGCGTATCGCGTGAGCGTGTGCGACAGCTTGAGGCTCGCCTCAAAGGACGCCTGCGGGACTACCTGAAAACCCATCTGGGCGACGCCGTCGAAGTCGGTGGCTAGCCTTCGAGCGCTAGCCCCGTGAGCGCCGACGCGGGACGCCTATACGTCGTCTCGACTCCGATCGGGAACCTAGGTGACATCACCCGGCGCGCCGTAAGCACGCTTCAGCAAGTCGAACTGATAGCGGCGGAAGACACGCGCCGCACGCGATCACTGCTGAGTCACCTGGGCATCCAGGGCAAGCGCCTGGAGTCACTCGATGCCCACGCCGCCGCCGCGAAAATCGGTCGAGTGGTCGACGACATCGCAGCCGGAGTCGACGCGGCGATTGTCACCGATGCAGGAACGCCCGGCATCAGCGACCCAGGACGAGACCTCGTCCGCGAGTGCCACCGCCGCGGCATCACCGTCGTTTCCGTACCCGGCGCTAGCGCCGTGACCTCCGCAGTCGCGGTAAGCGGCTTAGTCGACGGGCCGTTTCTGTTTGTCGGTTTCCTGCCTCGAAAGGGCAAGAAGCGAGCCGCCGCGCTCGCCAGAGTGCGAGCATGCGAAGACCCAGTCGTGTTGTTCGAGTCGCCGAGCCGTGCGCACGCGACGCTCAACGACCTAAGTCAGGCCATGCCGCAACGGCAATGCTGCATCGCGCGAGAGCTTACTAAATTACATGAAGAAATAGTTGTGGGGCCCCTGGACGAGCTGACGCTCGCCGAGCCGGCGCGAGGGGAGTTCGTGTTCGTGCTCGGGCCCGGCGACGCCACGACGACCAAGTGGGACGAAGCCGATCTCCGCCGAGCGCTGGAAACCGGGTTGGGCGGTGCTGAAAAGGCACGCCAGCTCGTGGAACGGCTAGCGGTCCAGAGTGGGTGGCCGCGGCGGGACGTCTACCAGCTGATGTTGGCGATCCGAGGGCGCTAGGCCGCTCCCGCTGCAGCGCGAGCAAGCCGCCCATAAATCGACGCTGACGTCCATCAAGAACCCCGGCGGAGCGGCCGCAAAGCGCAGCGCTTTTTTTCGCAGCCCTCGGGAACTTCCCGCCGCGGGCGGAACCGATGCGGCGTCCGGGTGCGAAAAGCTGGATACCCGCTTCATTGGCTGGCCTGTACTCCCCTATGATGGGCGAGCTTTATGGACATCCCGGGGTTGTGCGCGGAGCTCGAGCGTCTGTTCGATCTCGAAGAATTGATGGAACTCAGCGAGGAGCATCTTGGTCTTCGTCCCGAAGACGTCGGCGGTGAAAGCGCTCTTGGGTCGTTTGCCAAGGCCCTGACTAACCGCTGCGTCGCCTTTGACGCCGTCGAGGCGCTTTGTGATGCCGTGGCCGTCGCGCGCAGCGACGCGGACCAACGCCTTCTGGATCTGCGCAACACGGGATTTTCCCCACCGGAAACCTTGGGCGAAGGCTCCGTGCTCGGCCCGTATCGAATCGAAAAGAAGCTCGGCGGCGGACAGCTCAGCACTTGCTATCTCGCCCACCCTTCGGAGGTCACTTCTTCTCCGGCAGACGCCGAGGACGACGACCTGATATCGGCGCGCTACACCAACATCACCGGGACCGACGTGATCGGCGCGGGCAACTCTTCGGGGGGTTCGGTTCGTTTGCGAGTCCTCAAGACGGAGGCGACGCTCGACCGCCGCGGCTTGCAGCGGTTCCTGACCGCGAGTCGAATCATCGGTACCATCCCGAATCGCTCGCTGCCATCCGGTGTTATCGCAGGGCCGCTAGGCGACCGCGTCGCGGTCGTCCACGACTTCTTCGAAGGTGAATCGCTCGCGGAAAAGATCCAACGTGACGGTCCCATGCGCATCGATGAGGCGCGACCGCTGTTGCGCGCAATTCTCGAGGCGCTCGACGCCATCCACGCCTACAATATGGCGCACGGCGCGATTCGACTCGAAAACGTGCTTTACACCATCGGCCCCAACGACTTGCCGACGGTCCTGTTGCTAGATGGCGGCACCGGCTACTTACGTTCACGTATCGGCTCCGATGGCAAGACCGACCGCCTTCGCGCACTTTGCATGCCCGACACCGTGGCGCCCGAACTGATCGAGGGACGCATCCCGGACGCCCGCAGCGACGTGTACTCGTTCGGCGCAATGGCGTTTCACCTACTGAGCGGTCGCCCCGCGTTCAAACTCGCCAGCTCTTCCGCCGCCTTGATCGCGCACCTCACCCGCGAAGCCGACGCGCTGAGCTCCGTCGCACCACGCGGCTGGGTAGGGCCGGTCATCGACGAGTTCGTCAAGCAGATGCTCGACCGCGACCCATCGCGGCGCCCCGCAGACGCAGCGGCAGTACTGGACATCATCGACCGCATCGACCATCGCTCGATGTTTCCACCGGAGCTTGCGATCTCCGAGGAGGACATCGAAAGCCGCCTGCACAGCCTGCTCGAAGAGCCGCTCAACGTCGAGGCTCTCGCCGGCGTCGAAGCTGCAGTCGACGAGGGCGCCGATCCAGCGCGCGTCGCGGACGGCATCCGGTGGGTGGCCAGTCAACTGAACCCTGCAGAAGACCCGGACCACCTCCGCGCTCAGAAGTGGATGATGTTCCGCGCGGGCATGCTCTACGAGGGACCGGCACGCAAAGACGACGAGGCCGAGAAAATCTACGAGTGGATCGTCGAGTCGGACCCCGAGGACGAGCCGGCCATGGCGGCTCTGGAACGTGTGCGCCGGCGCCTCGGCAAGCACGAAGAGCTGATCGAGATGTTGCTGGAACGAAGGGAGCGTTCCGAGAGTGCCAACGACCGAGCGCGGGCACTCGGCGACATTGGGCGCATTTACGCCAACGAGCTGAAGGACAAGAGTCAGGCACTGGTCGCCTTCGCCCAAGCGTTCTGCGAGGACCCGCACGAACCGACGTACGCTGATGAGATCGAGCGCTTGGCGGGCAGTAGTCAAGATGCTTGGGCCGAAGCTCTGCAGAGCTGCGTCGAAGCGGTTCAAGACGAAGCGATGCCGACCGAGAACAAGAACCTGCTCTTCGCGAAAATGGGGTTCTGGTACACCGACAAGCTCGGCCGTCCCGACCTGGGTTTGCCATGCTTTCAGCAGGTCACGGCTACGGAACCGGCAAACGACGCGGCGCTCGAAGGGATGGCGCACATCTATCGAAAGGCCCAATCCTGGCCCGAACTGGGCATGGTCCTAACTGCACGCGCCGAAGTCGCCCCGACGCCGGGCCTCGCCCGAGACCTCCGCGCAGAGGCGGCCAACGTACTGGCTGTCTATCTGAACGACCCGGCGAGCGCTAAGGCCATGTACGAACAAATCTTGGCTGAGGACCCAAGCCATGAAGACGCCGCTGACGCACTCGCGGAGCTGTACGGGCAGTTCGGCGACCACGCCAACCAGGTCCAGATCCTGGAGCGCCGAGTAAACGCGCTCCACGGCGAAGACAGACACGACCTGCTGTGTCGAATCGCCGACCTGTACGAACATGGGATCGATGACCTCGATGCCGCGGCCAAGCGCGTCGAAGCCGTGCTCGAAGAGGATCCCACGCACGCAGAGGCGCTACGCGTCGCGGACCGTATTTACAGCAAGTCCGGGCGCTTCAAGCCACTACTGGACAACCTAGAGGCACAGCTCCGCGTCACTGTCACGCCCCGTCAGAAAATCACTCTCTACACGCGGATTGCAGGTATCTACGCCGAGGAGTTCCTGAACGACGAAAAGGCTGCGCAGGCGTACGAGAACGTCCTCGATCTAGAGCCGGCGCACGACGAAGCCCTCGCGGGCCTGGCCAGGCACTACCAAGCCTTGGAGCGCTGGGGCGACGTCGCGATCGTTTACGAGCAGCACATCGAGGCCTCCGCGAGCAAGGAGCAGCAAGTCGCGCTGGGCCTGGCGCTCGGCAAGGTGCTCGTCGAGAAAGCCAACGCCTCAGACCGGGCGATCGAGGCTTACGAACGAGTTCTCGAAGCTGACCCAGAGAACTCTGAAGCGCTCGAGGCCCTGGCTCGACTCCGCGCCATCGCTGGCGACTCAGACCAGGCGCTGGCTGCCATCGACGCCCTCGCCGCCAAAGCTGCGACTCCGGAAGAACGCGCCACCCACTACGTGCGCGCGGCCGAACTGCTACTGGAACGTGGCCACACTCATCTCGCGATCGAGCGCTTCAAGCTCGCGGTCGACGCGAACCCCGCAGACAAGGCCGCAGCAACTAAGCTGCGCGCCGCCTACGTGAGCCAGGGCGACGCCCGCTCCGCCGTCGAACTGCTCGAACAGGACGCCTCACGCGCCGAGGGCGACGCGGAGCGTGGTCGGCTCTACGGCGAGATGGCACGGCTTTGCTACCGCGAACTGGCCCAGGACGATCGCGCCGAGTCCGCCGCGAAGCGCGCCGCCCAGCACGACCCATCCAACCTCGATGCGCGCTGGGTGCTGGGCGATATCGCGATCAATCGCGAAAATTACCACGAAGCAGCTACCCACTACGAGCAGGTCATCTCCCATCGTGAACAGCTCCCCCCAGACGCCGTACACGGCGTCCTGGATGCCTTCATCGACGCGGCCGTAAAAAGCGGGATGACCGACCGCGCCGTCGCCGTAGCCGAAGACCTACTCCAGCTGTCACCCGAGGATCCCGGCACGCTTACGAAGGTAGCGACGGTCGTTTTCAATCACGGCTCTGCGGAGCGAGCGCTCGCCTTGAACCACGACTTGGTCCACCAGTACGGCGCTGAGCTCGACAACGAGACCCGCGCGGCCGCGCTCTACCGATTGGGCGACGCCGCCAGAAAGACCGGCGACGGGGACCGGGCCCGCAAGTATCTAGAGCAAGCCATCGAAATCAACCCCGACGCGACCGAACCGATCCGCGCGCTCGCGAAGGTCTACGAAGAGCGCGGCCAGTGGCAAGACGTGATGAACACGTTGTATCGGCTCTTGGACTGCGTCGCAGGAGACGAATACATCAAGCTATTGCTCGAAATCGGTGACGTCGCGGCACAGAAACTCGGCGATGCCGAATATGCAGCCAAGAACTACCTGTCAGCGTTGAGCGAGCGCCCCGACGACCGAAACGTTCTCATGAAGCTCATGCGGCTTTATAGTGAGGAAAAAGACTGGTGGCAACTCCTCAACGTCATCCTGAAGATCGCCGACCTGGTTCCCGACACGAGCCAAAAAGCCAAATACATGCACACCGCAGCGATGCTCGCTCTGAAAGAGATCGGCGAGGTCGGCCGCGCCAAGGAGCTCCTCGACGAGGTGCTCAAGCTCGACCCCACGATCCAGGAAGCCGTCGAACAATCACTCAAGCTGCGGCGCCAGGTTGGCGACCACGAGGGACTCAAGGAACTGCTCAAAACACAGATCAAGGTCGCGTCGGACGCCAATGACCGCCCTCGGATGCTCGCCCTAATGGACGAGCTCTCGACGATCTACGATAAGAACTTCGGACGGCTCGAGCAGGCCATCGCCGTGACCGAGGCTGCGGTCGACTTGGATCCGGACGATCCGGCACGGCGTGAAAGACTAGCCCGCTTGTTCGCGTCTGATCCACGGCGATACCTGGACAAAGCCGTGGCTGCGCATCGTGATCTGCTCAGGCGTGACCCGTATCGCCCGGGAACGTACAAGTCGATGCGGGCGCTGTACGACAGCGTTCGGCACCAAGACGCTTCGTGGTGCGTTTGCCAAGCTCTACACGTCTTGAACCAAGCTGCTCCTGAAGAGTCTAGCTTCTATCGGCAGGGTCGCGACGGTGCTGCTCCGAACATTGGCGGGACGCTCGCGCACGAAGACTGGCTGAATCTGCTCATGCATCCGAGCGTGGACCCGCTGCTCACGGGAATCGTGTCGCTGATCCAAAGCACCGTCATGTCAGTGCGCGCCAAACCGCTCGAGTCGTTCGGCTACAGCGAGAGTCATTTGATCGACCCGGCTCGCCGCATGTCGGCGGTCGATACGCTCAAGGACGCGTCCACCGTGCTTGGAGTCAAAATGCCGCCGCTCTATCAGAACATCAACGACCCCGGCTCGATAAGCGCTTTGCATTCGAAGACGCCGTCGCTCTCGTTGGGCAATAAGGCGCTGCAAATGTACGAACGGGAGCGCAGCTTTGCGTTTGAGGCAGGCCGGACGCTTTCGTACTACCGGCCGGGGATGTACGTGCGAAACGTCGTCTCGAGCCACAATGAGCTCAAGGCTTGGTTGTTTGCCGCAATGAAATTGGTCGCGCCCCAGTTCCCCATCGCGCGGGAGATCGCCGAAGCCGTTCAGGGCGCTATGGTCGCGCTCAACAAGGGGCTCAGCGCCGAGCGGCGCAGCGCGCTTCAAAAAATTGTCGCGAAACTGCTGCGCCAGGGCGCTTCGCTCGAGCTACGCCGTTGGATGTCCGGGGTCGACTTGACCGCAGATCGCGCCGGCCTGCTGTTGAGCGATGACCTCCAGACAGCCGTGCAACAGATCCGGCTAGAGTCGGACGATAGCCTGGTTCCGACCAGCGACCGCGTGAGAGAGATCGTATTGTATTCGGTCAGCCCGGAGTATTTCGACGTCCGCGCGCGCCTGGGCTTAGCGGTCCGTTGACCGGCTAGCGCTCGATTTCGAGCACGACCACGCCGTCCAGAATCGCGGTCTCGCCCTCGCGCTTGACGTGCATGCCGCCCTCGATCCGATAGTAACCGCGCCCCTTGAACGAAACCCGGCCGCCCTCAGCCAGGAGCCAGCCTTCGGAGATCTGATTGAAGGTCACGCGCTCACTCTCTGACTCGCCGGCATAGGGCGCAGGATCGTGAAGCAGGAACTCGCGCTCGCCAGTTCGCGCGACCACCGTCAGCCAGTGTCCGCCGCTGCGGATATAGGACGCCCGGGTGCGGGGAACCCGTCGATACCAGCCGACGTGTAACCACGCGGCGCTATTCGCGTTCAACCCGCTCGCGATGAAGCTCAGCTCCGGACGCCGAACGCCGGTGGAGTACACCTTTTGATGGCCCCGCCAGCCTTGATAGCGTAGCCGCTTGATCTTGTATCCGTTGCGCTTGACGTACCTGGAAACGCCGATCAGAACCCCCGGCGGTCCCGTTCCGCTCCAGCGATTAGTGCCCATGAACGCGCTGGTCGAAATCGTACGCACAAGGTCACGGTGTCGCGCACGACGCGTCGGTGCTTCGGGCAACAGGTTCGGGAAGCCATGCTCACCGAGCCACATCAACGAATTCGAAACCGCGACGGGTCCGCAGTACGACTTACCCCGCCCCGGCAGGCGCAACGACGGATCTGTTTGGGTCAGGTCGGGCGTGCTGTGCTCGCGCTTCGGCGCGGCGGCGGACGGCTCGGCACGCGCGCTGGAGGCAACCTCGACGCGTGACGTGGCCGTCGGGCCAAGCTCAGCGTTGTCCGGCGTAGCCTGTGCAGACTCCACCGCCGGCGCGCGCTCTGACACTACGGGCGAGATAGCTGCGCGCCCCTTCACCGTTGCGGTCAGCCCGATCGCGCTCAACCCGACAACGCCAACCGCACCGAGCCCGGCCAGCCGGAGGCGGCCGGGCGTGCGGCTTCGCCCCGGAAGGGCCGAAATCGGCGGCATCTGCGGCATGGCGGCTGACTCTACACGAAAATGCCGGCAATGCAGCGCCCAGAGGCTCTGTCGCGAGCCGAATCAAGGTAGCTCGCGGCGACGTTGTGCTAAGACCCGACGGTCGTGTTCGATGCGTTAAAAAAGGGGTTCAAAGAAGCCCAAAACCGCCTCGCGGGGCTGACTGAGCTCAACGAGAAGAATATCCAATCAGCCCTGCGCGAAGTGCGCTTGTCCCTGCTCGAGGCTGACGTCGAACTCGGAGTCGTCAAGCGGTTCCTCGGGCGCGTCGAACAGAAGGCTCTGGGGACCACCGTTCAGACGCGGGTCAAGCACGAGGGCGAAGCCGCATCTGCCACCGCCGGCGAGCAGTTCATCAAGATCTGCCACGACGAGCTGGTCGACATGATGCATTACGACGGCGAGCGCATCCAGTTCGCCGACGGCAAGGCACGAACGCACATCGTGATGGTCGGCCTTCAGGGCTCGGGCAAGACGACGACCAGCGCAAAGCTGGCGCGCATGCTGTCCGATAACGGCAAGAAGCCACTATTGGTCGCGGCGGACATGCAGCGACCGGCGGCAGTCGAGCAGCTAAAAGTACTCGGCACGCAGATCGACGTCCCGGTGTTCAATATCCCCACAGAAACACCGGTTAACATTTGCAAAGCAGCCGAAGCCGAAGCCAAAAAGCTCGGGCGTGACGTCATCATCTACGACACCGCTGGTCGTCTGGCCATCGATGACGCCTTGATGAACGAACTCGCAGACATCAAGAGCGCCGTCTCGCCCCAGAACATCTTTCTCGTTATCGACGCCATGATCGGCCAGGACGCCGTTCAGACCGCACGAGGTTTCAACGAGCGACTCGGCATCACTGGCG
>JAUIKB010001169.1 GCA_030430975.1 Polyangia bacterium | reverse complement strand
CTGGAACGTGGTTTCGTCGCCAACACAACAGCTTTATCCAGTTCGCCACCCTCAGCAGCCTTTTCAAATGCAACCAAAACACCTGCGACGTCTTCCAGCTTGCCCACAAACACCGCGTTGCTCTTGCCGTTAATGTTTAGAATTCGGCTACCGTAACGACACTGAACGTAAATGCTGTTGTCTTGTTCAAAAAAGCGCGCCAGCCGCGCGTCCGACGAGTCGGGCGTCCGCGCCACTGGACGGTCTGGTGGCGAACAGCGCCGCGATGAAGACGCTTGTTGAGAGCGCCGGGCGACTCGCATCGACGTCGGTCGCCGTGCTGATCGAAGGTGAGACAGGTGTCGGAAAAGAAGTACTGGCGAGCGCGATCCATCGCCACAGCCGACGCAGCGCCGGGCCGTTCGTCGTTGTGGATTGCGGCGCGCTACCTGTAACGCTTCTGTCGACGGAACTGTTCGGGCACGAAAAGGGCTCGTTTACGGGCGCCGATCGGCGTCACGTCGGTGCGTTCGAACGCGCTCACGGGGGAACGATCTTCTTAGATGAGATCGGGGAGCTTCCGCTCGAATTCCAGCCAGCATTGCTGGGCGTGCTGGAGCGCCGCCGCTTTCGGCGTGTCGGGGGCAACCAGGACATCGAAGCAGACGTGCGACTGATCTCGGCAACGAACCGTGACCTGCGGGCGGGCGCCAACTCCGGACAGTTTCGGCCCGACCTCTACTATCGGATAGCGGTGTCGCGCCTGGTCGTGCCGCCGCTGCGCGAACGTACCGACGATATTCCGGAACTGGTCGCTCAGGTGCTTACGGAGATCGAGGGCAGTCCAGACTCGTCGACGCTAGACCCGGCGTTCATTCAGTCTTTGGCGCGGCATTACTGGCCGGGAAATGTGCGGGAACTACGCAATGCGGTGGAGCAGGCAGTCGCCCTCGGCACGCTCGCCTATCAGTCGCCGCCCGTCGCGCCCACGTCGTCGAGGCCGCTGACGACTTATAAGGCGGAGCGTCAGGTCGCGGTCGAAGCATTCGAACGCGAGTACCTGCAGCGCCTGATTTCTCAGTTTGACGGAAACGCTTCCGCCGCGGCTCGGTTCGCCGAGATGGATCGCAACTACCTGGTGAGCCTATTGCGTCGCCATGGTCTTCGCTAACCTTAGCGAAGTACTCGACCGCGCCGACGTCCCGTGCGCCGCCCTGTGGTCGGGCGATTCCGCTGAAGCTGACGTTTGCTTGGCAACGTCGGTCACCGTCACGGCCCGTGTCGATCGGCGGGCTATCGGACCTGCGCGAGAAGTCACCCGCGCCTGGATCTCGGAGCTTTCGCCCATGGTCGGTGATCGATGTAACGGCAGGGTTAGCGAACGGTACGTTTGAGAGTCGGCGTGGTCGAATGTCATGTTCGGCTTGAATCCGTCCTCTTTGCGCCCTCGAAGCCGAGCGTGATGTCGAACGACCTTTTTCCGCATGCGTCCACGTGAACTTTGCCGTGTACCGAGCGCCTGGCGGTTCCCCTAGAGCTGCACGGCCGGTTCAGGCGTCCGGGGCTCTCGGTTGAGCACATACCGCGCTAAGCAGTACGACAGGATCGAGCTCTGGTTGAGCGACGGATCGATGTCGCCGGACCGGGCTTCGTGCAGCTCGCGATACCGGCTCCAGTGCACACCCGGGTTCTCATGATGAACCGTGTGGTAACCCGCATCGAAGACGAACCAGTTGGCCAAGGGACTGACGAAGTTGCGCG